>NZ_JBEHZD010000306.1:0-9349 GCF_040240285.1 Streptomyces sp. HSW2009
GGGGGGGGGGCCGGCCCCCCCCCCACCCCCCCCCCCCCCCCCCCCCGCCCCCCCCCCGCCCCCCCCCCCGGCCCGCACCCGCCGGGGGCCCCCCCCCCCCGGCCGCGGCCGCGCGGGCCGGCGCGCGGCAGGACCCGCCCCGGGCAGCGCTACGTACGCAGGCCCGCGAAGGCCGTCCGCACCACTGCCTCGGCCACCTCTTCGCTGGTCGCGGCCCCGCCGCGGGCCGGCCGGTACCACTCCACGATCGAGTTGATCATCCCGAAGAGCAGCCGGGTGGCGAGCCGTACGTCCACATCGGGGCGCAGGTCGCCGTCGGCCGCCGCCTGCTTGAGCAACTCGGCCACCTCGTGGTCGAACTCGCGCCGCCGCTCCATCGCCCACCGCTCGGTGTCGGTGTTGCCGCGCACCCGCAGCAGCAGCGTCACGTACGGCAACTCGGCCATCAGCACCTCGGCCGTGCGCCGGACCACGTACTGCAACCGGTCGATGGCCGGGCCCTGCCGCGCCTCGGGCTCCTGGAGGATGCCGAAGAGTCCGTCGAGCGCCCGGTTTATGGCACGCCGCAGCAGCTCTTCCTTGCCCTTGACGTGGTGGTAGATCGAGGACTTGGAAATGCCGGCAGCCTGCGAGAGGTGCTCCATGGACGTGCCGTCGTAGCCGCGCTCGTTGAACACCCCAACGGCGACCGCGAGCAGCGACTCGGGCGTGTAGGTGTCGCGCTTGGCCATGGTCATGATTACAGCAGGTTCCGGCGCGCCGCCGCACGGCGGACCAGCAGCGGAGCCGGTGCGTAGCGCCCGGTGGGGTAGGCGGCGTGCAGGTTCTCAAGGACGCCGAGCACCCAGTCGGCACCCAGCTCGTCGCCCCACTCCAGCGGGCCGCGCGGGTAGTTCACCCCCTTGCGCATCGCCGTGTCGATGTCGTGCGCGCCGGCGACTTCGCGCCCCAGCGCATCGGCCGCGAAGTCGACGAGCATCGCCACCGTGCGGGCCACAACCAGGCCCGGTATGTCGTCGATGACGCTGACATCCTTGCCCAGCGCCTGGAAGAGGCCGACCGCGCGGTCGAGCGAGCGGGGCGCCGCGCGATCGGCCGTGGCCAGGGCGATGCGGGTCGCGGTGCGGTAGTCCAGCGCCAGGTCGAAGCGGAGGGTGTCGTCGAACGGATCGGTCGATGCCGCCGATCCGTCGGTCAGCGCCAGCCGGGCGCCGCCGGGCAACTCGATGAAGCCCGCTCCGCCCTCCGCAGCCGGCTGCCGGGTGACCTCGATCCCGGCCTCGGCCATCAGCTCGGGCAGCGCGGCGGCCGGCCCGAGGTCGCCGTGCACGACGACCGACGCGGGCGCCAGTTGCGGCACGGCCGTCCGCGGCTCCGCTGCCGCACCGCCCGCGCCGCCCTCCCCGTAGTCGAACCAGCCGCGCCCCGTCTTCCGGCCGTGCAGCCCGGACTCGACCAGCCGCCGCTGGGCCAGCGACGGCGTGAACTTGGGGTCCTGGAAGAAGGACTGCCACACGGAGTGGGTGACGGCCTCGTTCACGTCCTGGCCGATCAGGTCCGTCAGCGCGAACGGCCCCATCCGGAAGCCACCGGACTCGCGCAGCACCGCATCGATCGTGGCGGGATCGGCCGCCCCCTCCTCGTAGCAGCGCAGCGCCTCCGCGTAGAAGGGACGGGCGATCCGGTTGACGATGAACCCCGGGGTGTCGGCGCAGCGCACCGGGGTCTTGCCCCAGCGGGCCACCGTGGCGTGGGCGAGGTCGACGGCGCCGGGGTCGGTGGCGAAGCCGCGCACCACCTCGACCAGCGGCAACAGCGGCGCCGGGTTGAAGAAGTGCAGGCCGAGCACGCGGCCGGGGCCCTCAAGCGCACCCGCCACCGCGGTCACCGACAGGGATGAGGTGTTGGTGGCGAGCAGGCAGTCGGCGCCCACGATCCGTTCGAGCTCGGTGAACAGCTCCTGCTTGACGGCGAGCTGCTCGACGACGGCTTCGATGACCAGGGCGGCGTCGGCCAGTTCGGACAGGTCAGCGGCGGGCAGCAGCCTGGCGCTTGCGTCGGCCCGCTGGTCGGCGGTGAGCTTGCCCTTGGCCACCAGTCGGTCGAGCCGGGCCCCGATGGCCTCGGCCGCCTGCGCCGCCCGGCCCGGCAGCGCGTCGTACAACCGCACCGGATGCCCGGCGACCAGCGCGACCTGCGCGATCCCCTGCCCCATGGTGCCGGTGCCGACGACGGCCACGGCCCGGTCCTGCGCAATGCCCGGCACGCCTATGGGCTCGGCGGCGGCGTCGGGTCCCAAGGCGGCGCGGGCCGTGCTCGTGGCTGCTCCGACTGCGGTGGTCATGTCGTTGATCCTCCCCGAAAATGGGTCCACGCGGTGGTTATCCACAGGCTCGAACCGGCCTCTTTCGATGTTTGTCCACAGGTTCGCGAAGCCCCCTTGTCCCGACCGATCGTTCGGTTAATCTAGCCCTGTTCCCCCGTCCCGCCCAGCTCGACGAGGAGTTGGTCCTTGATGACCACCGAGCTCACCGCAGCCCTGTTGATCGAGAAGCACCGCCCCACGCTCGACCAGGCGCTGGAGGCGATCGGCACCCGTGCGTACTGGTCACCGCACCCCGAGCACCCCAAGGCGTACGGCAGCACGGACGAGTCAGGGCGCAGCACCCTGAGCGCGGACGAAGGACAGGCGGCCTTCGACGCGCTGCGCGGCACCCGGTTCGAGCTGGGCCAGCCCGGGACCGACGACTGGGTCGGCGACGAGGTCTCTCCGTACGGCATCGAGCTCGGCGTGCTCTACCCGCACCCCAACGTCGACGTGCTGCTCCCCGCCCTGCGGGCGGCGATGCCGGCCTGGCGTGCGGCCGGGCCGCAGACCAGGGCCGTGGTCTGCCTGGAGATCCTGGACCGGATCAACGCCCGCACGCACGAGTTCGCCCACGCCGTCATGCACACCTCGGGCCAGGCGTTCATGATGGCGCTCCAGGCCGGCGGCCCGCACGCCCAGGACCGCGGTCTGGAAGCGGTCGCGTACGCGTACCGGGAGCAGGTCCGGGTGCCGGAGGCGGCGAGTTGGTCCAAGCCGCAGGGCAAGCGGGACCCGCTGAACCTGAACAAGGAGTTCACGGCCGTCGGGCGGGGCATCGCCCTGGTGATCGGCTGCAACACCTTCCCCACCTGGAACGGCTATCCGGGGCTGTTCGCATCGCTGGCCACCGGCAACCCGGTGCTGGTCAAGCCACATCCGCGGGCCGTGCTGCCGCTCGCCCTGACGGTGCAGGTCGCCCGTGAGGTGCTGGCCGAAGCGGGCTTCGACCCCAACCTGGTCGCGCTCGCCGCCGAGCGCACCGACGAGGGGCTGGCCAAGACGCTCGCCGTGCGCCCGGAGATCCGCGTGATCGACTACACCGGCTCGACGGCCTTCGGCGACTGGCTTGAGACCCACGCCCGCCAGGCCGTGGTCTACACCGAGAAGGCCGGGGTCAACACCGTCGTCGTCGACTCGACCGACAACTACAAGGGCATGCTGAGCAACCTCGCGTTCTCGCTCTCCCTCTACAGCGGCCAGATGTGCACCACCCCGCAGAACCTCCTCATCCCCCGGGACGGCATCCAGACCGATGCGGGCCCCAAGTCGTACGACGAGGTGGTCAGCGATCTCGCGGCGGCCGTCGACGGGCTGCTCAGCGATGACGCGCGAGCCAATGCGCTGCTGGGCGCGATCGTCAACCCGCAGGTCAAGGCACGTATCGAGGCGGCGGGCAGCCTCGGCGAGGTGGCGCTGGCCGCACGCGCGGTGAGCCACCCCGACTTCCCCGGGGCCACGGTGCGCACGCCGACGATCGTCAAGGCCGACGGCGCCCGCAAGACCTGGGACTCCCCGGAGGCCGACGCCGCGTTCCTGAGCGAGTGCTTCGGCCCGGTCTCCTTCGCGGTGGCGGTCGACTCCACGCCGGAGGCCGTGGAACTGCTCCGGCACACGATCCGCTCGCAGGGCGCCATGACCGTCGGCGCGTACACCACATCGGCCGAGGTGGAGCAGTTGGCCGAGGAAGCGTGCCTGGAGGAGTGCGCCCAGCTCTCGCTGAACCTCACCGGCGGGGTGTACGTGAACCAGACCGCGGCCTTCTCCGACTTCCACGGCTCGGGCGGCAACCCCGCGGCCAACGCCGCCCTGTGCGACGGCGCCTTCGTCGCCAACCGCTTCCGCATGATCGAGGTCCGCCGCCAGGCGTAGGGCTTCACACGGCGACAGCGACAGCGGGTTACGGATGCGGGTGCGGGTGTGGGTGCGCCCGCGGGTGCGGAACCTTCGGCAGCCCGCCGACCTGCCTCTGCTGGGGGCCGCCCCGGCAGAGGTGGGTGGCCCCTCAGCCACGGGGCGCACTGCCGCACCGTGCGGCTGCCGGTCCCATCCATCCACCGAGGCCCGTGGGCGACGCACATGACGAAGGTCGGCGGCCCCCCTTGGCCGGGGGCCGGCTACCGCGCCGTGGGTCGGGCGGTCGGGCGGTCGGGCGGTCAGGCGGTCAGGCGGTCAGGCGGTCAGGCGGTCAGGCGGTCAGGCGGTCAGGCCAGCATCCCCGGCTGATGCCCGGTCCACGGCCCGCGCCCGGATGCACCGCGCCGCCGCTCACCCACCACCCGGCGCCTCGGTGGTACGCGCCTCCGCGGTCCGGTACGCACCGCCGCGAGCCAGGCGTCCCGCCGCGCCCGACGCCCTGCTGCCCCCGGGCCCGGGCGCAGCACCGACGGCCTGGCCGCGTGCGCCCCACCGGCCACTCAGTCCGCAGCGGCCCGGGGTGTTACGGGCTCCTCCGTCGCAGCAGCCGGCCCGGCGTCATGCCGCGCCAGGGCCGTGCGCAGGGCCTGGACGAACACGCCGAGTTCGGGGTCGTCAGCCGCGTCGGCGAGCGCGGCGGACAAGGTGGTCTCGTACGTGCCCCGGGCCTCGGCGTGCCGGGCCCGCCCGGCGTCGGTGATCACGGTGTAGACGCCGCGCTTGTCGTCGTCACACAGGTCGCGGAAGGCGAAGCCGGCGCCGAACAACCGCCCGGCGAGCCGGGTCGTCGAGCTCTGGTTGAGCCCCACCTTGGCGGCGAGCTCCTGCATGCGCAGCCCGCTCGCGGTGGCCAGTGCCAGATGCCCGAGGGCGCGGTACTCGGACAGACCGAGGCCGTGCTGCCGCTGGAGCACGACCGAAAGCCGCTGTTCCACGCGCGCGTGCAGGGCGATGACGCCACCCCACAGCAGCTCGTCGTCCATCGCACCCTCCCCGCCTAGCAGGCCACTTGACACGAGGCTACCGGCCCGGACAGACTCGACAAAGAAGTTGCACGTACATGCAACTTGAAATCCCGATCTCGCCGACCCGCCCCTGCCAGCCGGCGCGCCCAGCCGCCAAGCCCTCCCGGGAGCACAGCCGTGGCCTGGATCTATCTGCTCGTCGCCGCCGTCTTCGAAGTGGTCTTCGCCCTCAGCGCCAACGCCACCGAGGGCTTCACGCAGCTTGGGCCCTCCCTGCTGACCGTGGCCGCGGCGACCGGCGGCGTGTTCTTCCTGAGCCTGGCGCTGAAGACGCTCGACGTGGGCGTCGGCTACACCATCTGGACCGGCCTCGGCTCACTCGGCGCGCTCGGCCTCGGCGCGGTGCTCTTCGACGAGGGGCTCGGCCTCGGCAAGGTGATCTCCTTCCTCGCCATCGTCGGCGGCGTCATCGGCCTCAAGCTCACCGAGGGGCCTGCGAACACCGACGCCCCGCCGCGGGCGACACCCCCGGCGGAACCGGGCCAGCCCATCGACGCCACCGGCTCACCGGCCCACTGAACCAAACGGCGAGGAGCCACCGACCATGGCCTGGACGTACCTGCTGATCGCCGCCGCGTTCGAGGTGGCCTTCGCGCTGAGCACCAACGCCTCCAAGGGCTTCACCCGGCTCTGGCCCTCGCTCACGGCCATCGGCACCACCATCGTCAGCGTGTACTTCCTCAGCCTCGCGCTGAAGACGCTCGACGTGGGCGTCGGCTACACCATCTGGACCGGCCTCGGCTCACTCGGCACCGTCACCTTCAGCGCGATCCTCTACAAGGAGCGCCTGACCACGCCCAAGGTGATCTCCTTCGTCGCCATCATCGGCGGCGTGGTCGGCCTCAAGCTCTCGGCCGGGGTCTGACCCGTACGATCCCCCACCGGCACCCGGCCGCCCGATCCGCCAACCCGGCTAACCGGCTAACCGGCGATGGTCGCGTGCACGCGCACCCAGGTGTGCATGGCGATGGCCGCCGCCGCACCCGCGTTGATCGACCGCGTCGAGCCGAACTGCGCGATCGAGCACACCATGGCCGCCCGGTCCCGCGCCTCCTGGGTCAGCCCCGGCCCCTCCTGCCCGAAGAGCAGCACACAGCGGCGCGGCAACTCCACCCGCTCCAGCGGCACCGCGCCCGGCAGGTTGTCGATGCCGATCACAGGCACCTGCTCGGCCGCCGCCCACGCCGTGAGGTCCGCGGTGTCCGGGTGGTGACGTATGTGCTGGTAGCGGTCGGTGACCATCGCGCCGCGGCGGTTCCACCTGCGGTTGCCGACAATGTGGATCTCCTTGGCCAGGAACGCATTGGCCGTACGCACCACGGAGCCGATGTTGAAGTCGTGGCTCCAGTTCTCCACCGCCACGTGGAAGTCGTGCCGCCGCCCATCGAGGTCGGCGACGATCGCGTCGTGCCGCCAGTAGCGGTACTCGTCCACCACATTGCGCCGGTCGCCGTGGGCCAGCAGCTCGGGGTCGTACTGATCGCCGGTGGGCCACGGCCGGGGGTGCGGACCGACCCCGACCTGCTGCTGGAAACCCTCGTCGTACTGGATCGGCTCGCCGCCGGTGGGCGGAGCGGGCTGGTCCACGGCGTGCGGGGTGGTCTGGCTGGTCACCCCACGAGGGTACGTTCTGCCGGCTGCGCGACGGAGGTCCCGGCCGGTACGGACGGACGACGCGGCAGCCGCCCGCGGGCCCGCCGCAGCGTGACACCGAGCCAGAGCAGGAAGCCCGTCGGCAGGAACACCGCGTCCGCGGCGATCATCGCCAGCGACAGGAACGGCAGCCCGAGAACGACGGCTATGCCGATGTGCTCCAGCATCATCACCCCGAGCAGGACGTTCTTGGCCCGCCGGTTGAGGAGGGCGAAGGGGAAGGCCACCTGGACGAAGACGGTCCCGTAACTGAGCAGCATGACCACCGTGCCGCTGTTGGCCAGCACACCGGTCAGCTCCGGCCACGGCGAGAAGTAGTCCAGGTGCAGCGGGTAGTGCACGGCCGTGCCGTCCTGCCAGCGGGTGCCCTGGATCTTGTACCAGCCGGCGGTGGCGTAGATCAGACAGACCTGCCCCATGATCACGACGAGCGCGGCGTTGTGCGTGAGGTTGGCGAGCGCGCCCATGACCGCCCGCGCCTCCCCCGGCGCGTACCGGCACACGGCCCACCACGCGCCGTGTATCGCCCACAGGCCCCAGAAGACCAGCGCCCACCCGCTGCTCAACTCGCCCAGCGCGGTGACCACGGCCAGCACGGTGCCGAGCAACGTCCACAGCACCACGCCCGTGCTGTCGCTGCCGAACAACCCCTCCTGCCCGTCAACGCCACCTGCGGCCGTCGCGACCTCACCCACCGCGGGCCGGGCCACCTGCCTCTGAGCCACCATCGCACCTGGCTGACCAGCGGTTTCCTGCGGCGCTTGGTCCTTCTTCCGCAGGGCAGCGGGCCAGCGGTCGAGGTCCACCCTGGCGCCCTGCGACTGCGCCGACGGAGCACCAGCCGGCGCAGCCGCGTACGGAGCACCGGGCGCCGGCCCCGTACCCGGCGCGGACCCCAGCGCGGGCCCCGGCGCCCGCGCGGCCCGAGCCGCCCGCCGGGCGTCCAGCGACCACACCTGGCCGCAACGGGTCAGCACCAGGTAGATCGCCATCAGGTGGATGATGTTGTCGCCGCCGTCGCCGACGAACACATTGCGGTTCTGGAGCGAGAGGACACCCACCATGAACAGCACGGACATGGTGCGGGTCCGCCAGCCGAGCAACAGCAACGCGCTGGAGACCACGGCCAGCAGATAGACGATCTCGAACCACGCCCGCCCGTCCGACCACATCAGCACCGTGAACGCGCCGCTCTGGTCGATCATCTGGCGCGCCATCTCCGGCGCCCACGGGCTGTCCGGCCCGTACAGCACCCCACGATGCGGCCACTCCCGCAGCAGGAACAGCAGCCAGGTGAAGGAGAACCCGATCCGCACGATGGCGGTCTGGTACGGCCCGAGCGCCGTACCCGTGATCTTGGCCTGGCCGCGGGTCACGGCCCGCTCAAGCCGGCCCATCAGGAGGCGGAGGCTCACTGGTCGTCCCCCTTCACCTGGTCGTTCTCTGGCCGAACCGCAGCCCGGGCCCGATCGTCAAGCTCCGGCCCGTCGTGCCCCGGCAGATCGTCACCGGTGATGGTCCACCACGGCAGCACCCGGTGGATCGGCTTCAGATCGATCTTCTCCTCGCTCCACGAAGGCGGCGCCACGGGCTCGGTGACGGCCCGCACCTGCACGCGCTCCACGACGCCCCCCGCATGCTCGGGCCCGAACCGGTGCGCCACCATGCGTCGTACGTACTGCTCAGAGAGCTGGCCGCGGAGGCCGACCGGCTGCTCCTTGGCATCGTGCGAACCGGCGTAGAACTCCCAGGCGCGGCGCAGTTGGTTCTGCTGCGCATGGCTGGGCAGCGGATTGTGGCGCACGGCCGCACCGTCCTGGGCCGTCAGATCGGTCCACCCGGTGACGGCCTTGCCGCCGTCGGGAGTCCGCACCTCGGCGCGCGCCTGCACGGCGATGTTCTGCTGAAGGGGATTGGGAGCGAAGAGTTTCCAGTTCTGTTCGAACTCCGGGTAGATGTACTCGCCGATGGTCTCGGTGTGCTTTCTGTTGACCGTATTGGACGGCGCCACATGCAGAAATGACATGCCCAGATGGACGGCGACCGCGACCACCGCAACCGCTATCGCCACCCCGAGGACGACCTGCCCGGGCAGCGAGAGCGCGCCCGGCGTCGTGTCGGGGGCGCCATCGGTGGGGGTGCTGCTGGCGGGGGCGCCACCGGCAGGGGTGCCCCCGGCGGAGGGACCACCTGCGGGGGGCCGGACAGCACCGGCCTGGTCAGCGGGGCCGCCGACCGGCGGCGGCCCCGGCCGCGGGGCCCGGAAGGGGCCCCCCCCCGCCGGCCGCCCCCCCCGCCCCCGGCGGGGGGGGGGCGGGGGGGGGGGGGCCCCACGGACGAGGCACCACGGGCTGCGAGCGAGGCGCCATGGACGAAGCACCACGGACAC
>NZ_JBEHZD010000307.1:0-9346 GCF_040240285.1 Streptomyces sp. HSW2009
TGGACCAGGGGCGTTCGGGACTGATCCAAGGTGTGCTCGGGGTGGGATGAGGCTGGCACAGGGTGGGCGCCGGTCCCCGCCCCCCCCCCCGGGGCCCCCCCCCCCCGCGCCCCCGCGGGGGCGAGAGGACCTGGGCGATGACGGCCAACGGCCCCCGGTAGTCGGATTCGGCCACCCGCTCCAGGATGTAGCCGTCCAGCAGCCCGCCACCCTCCCGGCGCCCACCCCGCACCTGCCCCGTACCGGCCCCGAACCGCACCCGCACCCGCACCCCCGGCAACGCCGTGGCGTCCAGCTCGGCCGGCACCGCGTAATCCCACAACTTGTCCAGGTGCACCGGCCCCTTGTCGACCAGCACCCGCGCCACCGGCAACTCCTTGGCCAACGGCGCCCCCCGCCAGGTCCGCGGCTTGGCCTTGGGCACCTTGGTCTTCCGCACGGTCTCCCGAATCAACGCAAGCTGCTCCCCCACCTCCCCCCCACCAGCTCCGCCTTCCCCACCCTGCACACCAGCTCTGCCTTCCCCACCCCGCGCACCAGCCCTGCTTTCCCCACCCCGCGCACCAGCCCCGTGCTCCCCACCAGAACGCCCCGCGCGCCCCGGCCCACCCCCCGACTGCTCGTTCTCGCTGCTCACAGCATCAGTCTTAGCAGACGGGTACGACAGGGGCGGGGTGGGCGGGAGGTGGCCGCCGGGGGTGGGAGGCCCTCTCGACAGTCCCGGTGCCGCTCCCGTTGCCTGTCCAACAGGAAACGGGAAACACCCCATTTCGCCTTGTTCCGCCGTGCTGCCTGCCGCACGCTGACTCGCGGTGACCAACGGCTGCCCGGGGAACCGTGACGGAGGTTGACGTGCTGGAGCAGCCACAGGAATTCGGCCGGGAGCTACGCAGGCGGCGGCTGGCCGCACGGCTGTCGCTCGCGCAGTTGGGCGCGTTGGTGCACTACAGCAAGGGCCAGCTCAGCAAGGTGGAACGCGGGCTCAAACGCCCCACCGTCGAGCTCGCCCGGATGTGCGACGCACGGTTGAAAACGGGCGGTGTCCTCTCCGCCCTCGTGGCGAGCCCCAAGACCCCGGCTCGCGACGCCCGCTCCAGTGACGACGGTGAGGTGTGGTTAATGCAACTCAACAAGGACGGATCGAGTGCGTTCCAGCCCGTGGCCCGTAGGCAGGTGATCACAGCGGGGGCCGGCTCGGTGCTCGCCATCGGCGCCGCCGGCCTGCCCGTACCGGCCGATGTGCTGGGAACCGGCCTCGTCGACACCTCACGGGCACTCTTCGACCAGTTCCGCCGGCTGGGGCAGACCTCGGGGCCCAGCACCCTGCTGCCCGTGCTCATCGCCCAGACCCACAGCCTGGAGCAGCTCGCCGCGCGCTCCGGCACCCGGACCCGGCATGACCTGCTGGTCCTGGCGTCGCGCTACGCGGAGTACACCGGATGGATGGCGCAGGAAGCGGGCCAGGACGCCGGCGCCCTGTGGTGGACGGAGCGGGCCGTGGAGCTGGCCACGGCCTGTGACGATCGGGAACACGCCGCGTACACCGTGGTGCGCAGGGCGTTGATCAGCCTCTTCAGCGGCGATACCGCACAGGCCAGCGGGCTCGCCGAGCACGTGCTGGCCTGCGACGCATCGCCGCGGGTCCGGGGCATCGCCGCCCAGCACCTCGCCCAGAGCCAGGCCGTCGAGGGCGCGTACGACGCGTGCATGCACAGCCTGGACCGGGCCCGCGACCTCCTGGCACGCAGCAGTGACGACGGCGCCAAGCCCGTCATCGGGGCGTCGCACCTGCCGGACGTCGCGGCCATGTTCACCGGGTGGTGCCTGTACGAGCTCGGCCGGCCGACCCAGGCGGCCGAGACCCTGGAGCGGGAGATCAGCCGCCTCCCGGCGCATGCCCTGCGCACCCGGGCGCGCTACGGCGTGCGCGCCGCGCTGGCGCACGCCGCGGCGGGTGAGATCGAGCAGTCCTGCGTCCTGACCCGGGAGCTACTCGGCTCGATCGGCCTGGTGCATTCCGCAACCATCCGGGCGGATCTGCGCCGGCTGTCCAGGACCTTGAACCGCTACCCGCGGCACCGTTCCGTCCGCGAGCTCAGCCCCGACCTCGCCCTCGCCGCGAGTGCCGCAGCCGCGTAGTCGCTCCACGGACCACCGAAGCCGACCCGACGAACCGGGGAGAATCCCATGCACGAGATATTCATCAACTACCGTACGGCCGGCGGCAAGACCACGGCGTTTCTGTTCAACGAGGCGCTCTCGCAGCGCTTCGGAACCGACAGCGTCTTCCTCGCCCGCAAGTCCATCGACGTCGGGACCAACTTCGACTCGGTCCTGTGCACCGCAGTGCGGCGCTGCACGGTGTTCCTGGCGCTCATCGACGGGGGCTGGATCGACACCCCGCACGCCAAGCGGCCCAACCGCCGGGCGCTGACCGACCCGCAGGACTGGGTGCGTCGCGAGCTTGAGGAGGCGTTCGCGTACGGGGTGCTGGTGGTGCCGGTCCTCCTCGGCCGGACCACGGAACAGCTCGACCCCCGACGGCTGCCGAAGTCGATCGCGCAGCTCGCCGAGTGCCAGTACGAACGGTTCACCGAACGCGGCGCCACCGCTGACCTCGACCGGCTCGGCGATCGCCTGGTCAGTTCGGTGCCGGCGCTGGCCAAGCTCGACCAGCGGGCGAGCCGGACCGTGCCGGCGGACCCCGAGCCCGGCCCGCACCACCCCACCGGGCAGAGCGGCGGCATCGGCACGCTCACCGGGAACCTCGGCACGTTCGTGGGCGAGTCGCACGGCCCGCTGCACACGGGGAACGGCGACCAGATCAACGGGGATCAGATCCGCGGCGACCAGATCAACGGCGGGCAGGTCAACGGGGACCAGGTCAACGGCGGGCAGTTACACCGGCCGGAGTTCAACGGCGGGCATGCCCAGTACATCGCGGGTGACAACCGTGGCGGCATCCACCAGCGCTTCGACGCCGCCCAGGAGCCCGAGGACGGCGAGGACCGGTGAACGACCCGTTGGCAGAGCACATCGCGACCCATCTGGGCGCGGCCTTCGGCCCCACCCACACCGGCGAAGGACACCAGTTCAACATCATCCAGGCCGCCCTCTCGCAGGCCGAGGAGCGGATCGACACGCCTCGGCAGACCATCGCCGAGGACGACCTGGGGTGGCTGAGCCGGTGCTTCGTCTACCCCGACCAGTTCCGCCAGGCCCGTGAACTGCTGCGCAGCCAGGGCCTCGTACTCTTGACCGGTCAACCGGGCAGCGGCCGGCGAGCGGCGGCGCTGGTCCTGTTGCACGAGCTCGCCGGTGCCGCCGGCAGCTTCCACGAACTGCCCGACACGAGCGACAGCGAGGACGGGGCCGCGCTCGATCCGCGGATGATCGGCAGGGGCGACCGGATGCTGCTCGACCTGTCGGGCAGCGACGAGACGTGGTACGTGAAGGTGCAGCAGGAGCTGTCCCCCTTCCGCGCACAGCTACGGGAGCAGGACGCGCGGCTCGCCGTCGTCCTCCCCCATCACCTCGGCTATCTGCGGGAGAGCAGCCACCGGCAGCTCACGGTGCACCTGGGCCGGCCGGACGCCCGCAGCGTTCTCATGCGCCACCTGCGCCACCACGGCATCGTCCCGGACCTGGCCGACCTCGGCTCGACGGAGCTGACCGAATACCTCGTGTACGCGCCGGCCCGCGATCTCGCTGGCCTGGCCGACCTCATGCGCCGCGAGCGCGACGCGCACCCGGACGCGCCGTACGGCATCGGGGACTGGCGCGACCGGGCGCTGGCCGGCATCACCGACCACACGCCCGAGGTGGCGCGGTTCGTCGTCGCCCTGACCGGCAGGCAACGTGCCGTGGCCCTCGCCCTGGCGATGCTCCACGAACGCTCGCCCGAGGTGGTCCACGAAGCGACGACCCACCTGTTGTCGATCGTCGATCACGCCGGGGACGAGCGTCCGCGCTTCGACCGGACCGACCTCACCGAGGAGTTCCGTGCCGTCCGCGCGCAGCACCGCTCGGACGGGACCGTACGCTTCGACACCCCGACCTATGCGAAGGCGGTCCGCACCCACTTCTGGACGTACTTCCCCGACCTCCGGCCCAGCTTCCAGGAGTGGGTGAGCCGCTGCGCCCGCTCCCGCCGCTTCGACAACACGGCGCGGGCCGCGCTGGTGGCGTCCTTCGCCGAACAGAGCCTGCGCGCCGACCGGCCCGATGACCTGTGGGAGTTGGCCGACCGCTGGTGCCGCTCCCCCGATGCGGCCCGCCTCATCCCCGACGCTACCCAGGCGCTGGCCGAGGGGCTGCGCCACGACCGGCACGGCCAGGCGTTCCGCCGCAAGGTCTACGAGTGGTCACGGGAGAGCCGGTTGCCCTCCGCGTTCCGATACGTCCTGGTGACGGCGTGCACGAAGGTGGTGGCCGAGCGCCATCCCAGCCAGGCCCTGGTACGGCTGCACTACCTCGCGCGCCAGGAGCGCACGACCCGCGACCGGCTGGCGCTTTCGGGCTTGCTGGCCCTGGCCACGCGTGAGGGCCGGCACTGCCGCTACCTGCTCGACCGGCTCCGTCCCGACGCCTGGCCCGCCGATGCGGAGATCTTCCTGGCCCTCGCCGAGGCCGCCTCGCAGACGCCGGCCCTGTACACCGAGCCGGCCACCCGCGCCCGGCTGGGCACGGGCTGGGCGGCCGTGTTCGAGCACGGCGCGTACGACCGGTGGCGCGTCTTTGTCAGCCGCTGGTTGTCGGCCGCCCTCGCGGCGGACGCGTACGGCGCGCCGCTGCTGGACGTGCTCGTCGGGGCCGCCGCGAGCCGCCCGGGCCCGCTCAGCCGGCTGCACGTCATCGCCCGCGACTGGGCGGCGGCGCCCGGGGCCGGGCGGAGTGAGGTGGCCCGCCTGCTGGCCGACAAGATCGATGCCGCCCAGGGCATCGACAGCCCCGCCTTCGCCCTGTGAACCCGGACGTGGGAGACGCACCATGAGCTCTGGCCGCAAGACCCTGACCGCCTTCCTGGCCACCATCTGCGCGCTGGTCCTCGGCATCGTCGGGCTGGGCGCCGGCTGGCCGCTGCGGGTGTATCCGCTGCTCGCGTTCGCCCTGATCGCCGCCTCGGTCCTGTTCGCCAGGGTTCCCACCCGGCGCCGTGGGACCGTCCCGCAGCATTTCCTGCTGGAACCCGACCGCCCCATCGAGGAGCCGGAGCGGTGGGAGCGGGCGGTGTGCGCGGTGGCTCTGCCCAGCGCCGAGGAGGACTACGACTTCCTCTTCTCGGCCACCGTACGGTGGTGCCCCCTGCCCGTCGCACCGGACGCCCCGCAGATCAACGCCGGCGCCCTGGCCGTGGATGCCGTACTGGACCGGGCCAGACACATCGCCGCCCTCCACCCACCGCACCGTGCCTCGCTCACCCAGCACTATCTGCACGGCGCCCTGGCCACCATGCTCCCCGATCCGACGGGGCGGGTCACCGCCATGGCAGACGGCGTGGGCCTGCGGCTGAGCGACGCCGACGAGGAGCGCCTGCGCAAGCTGTCGACCGTACGCAAGGACGAGGAGATCTGGGAGCACGAGCGCAACTGGGAACGGAACAAGCGGGCCTATCTGTCCAACGACGTGCTCAAGGACCCCGGCAGTGCAGTGGTGTGGTGGATGGCGCGCAACGACGACGCCATCGAGAAGACCGTGCACCTGATCGGCCCGCTCGCCCAGCTCTCGTCGGCCGCGCACAACCAGGAGGTGCCGGAGACCTTCCGGCACCTGGTGCCCACGGCCCGCCCCGAACAGGAGCCACTGCCCGATGGCTCCGCCCCGGCGGCGAACGGCCTCGGCTCGACGGCCGGCCTCTTCTTCGACGGCACCGGGCCGGCACCCGGACCTGCCCCGTCGAACGGCAGCGGGTTCGCCGGCCAGGTGGACCGGCTGATGGCCAGTGCGGGACTGGCCGCTGAGGGGCCCGAGCGGGCCCTATTCGCCCGGCGCCTGGCCGATCTGCTCGTGGGCGCCGGACGTGGTGAGCGGGCGGCCGAGGTACGCAGCGCCTTCGACGCGCCCGCAGCCCCTGCCACCCCCGCGGGTCCGCCCGATCCGGAGCCCGCCGAGAGTGCGGATGGCGCAACCACAACCGGCGCCTAACGCCCCCCACCCAAAACACCGCGGCCCCGAACCCTCAACGGGTCCGGGGCCGCGGTGCGGCGCATGTTAGAGGCGCATGTTAGAGGCCGGCGGCCTGGCGGAGGGCGTCCACCCGGTCCGTGCGCTCCCAGGTGAAGTCCGGCAGCGGGCGGCCGAAGTGGCCGTACGCGGCGGTCTGGGCGTAGATCGGGCGGAGCAGGTCGAGGTCGCGGATGATCGCGGCCGGGCGCAGGTCGAAGACCTGGGTGATGGCCTGCTCGATGCGCTCGGCGTCGACGGTGGCGGTGCCGAAGGTCTCCACGAAGAGACCGACCGGCTCGGCCTTGCCGATCGCGTACGCGACCTGGACCTCGCAGCGCGCGGCGAGGCCCGCGGCGACCACGTTCTTGGCGACCCAGCGCATCGCGTACGCGGCCGAGCGGTCCACCTTGGACGGGTCCTTGCCGGAGAAGGCACCGCCGCCGTGCCGGGCCATGCCGCCGTAGGTGTCGATGATGATCTTGCGGCCGGTGAGGCCGGCGTCGCCCATCGGGCCGCCGATCTCGAAGCGGCCGGTCGGGTTGACCAGCAGCCGGTAGCCCTCGGTCTCCAGCTTGATGCCGTCGTCCACCAGGGCCTTCAGCTCCGCCTCCACCACGAACTCGCGGATGTCGGGGGCGAGCAGCGAGTCCAGGTCGATGTCGGACGCGTGCTGCGAGGAGACGACGACGGTGTCGAGGCGGACGGCCTTGTCGCCGTCGTACTCGATGGTGACCTGGGTCTTGCCGTCGGGGCGCAGGTAGGGGATGGTCCCGTTCTTGCGCACCTCGGAGAGCCGGCGGGAGAGCCGGTGCGCGAGGTGGATCGGCAGCGGCATCAGGTCGGGGGTCTCGTCACAGGCGTAGCCGAACATCAGCCCCTGGTCGCCCGCGCCCTGCTTGTCGAGGTCGTCGTCCTTGTCTCCGGCGGACGAGCCCTCGACACGGGCCTCGTACGCGGTGTCGACACCCTGGGCGATGTCGGGCGACTGCGCGCCGATCGACACCGAGACGCCACAGGAGGCGCCGTCGAAGCCCTTCTTGGACGAGTCGTACCCGATCTCAAGGATCTTGTTGCGCACGAGCGAGGCGATCGGCGCGTACGCCTTGGTGGTCACCTCACCCGCCACGTGCACCAGACCGGTGGTGATCAGGGTCTCGACGGCGACCCGCGAGTGCGGGTCCTCCTTCAGGAGGGCGTCGAGGATGGTGTCGCTGATCTGGTCAGCGATCTTGTCAGGGTGGCCCTCGGTGACAGACTCCGAGGTGAACAGGCGGCGGGACACATCGCTCCCTGGGGTTGCAGCGGCTGCTGGCTGAGCATGGGCGGAGACGCACGGGAGCTGCGCCCGACGCGAATCCGTGACCAGTTTATCGGTCACTCTCGCCGATTGGGCCGCGTGTCTCGCAACACGGGCGCAGGGTGACTCGTCCCACACGCTTGGTTGGGGTGAATTGTGCGTTCAACCACACAGTGGGGGGCCCTTTTGCGCCGAATCGGCGGCGGGCACCCCGGTCGCGCGGCCGGTCCCGGCGGGCGGGGGGCGCGGCCCGGCACCGGTCCAACGGCCGCTGGCCGCACCGCAGTCCATGATCGGCGCCCGCGGTACCGGGCCCGGGTGCGCCGCCGGGGTCCACCGGCGCACCCGGGTCGCGGAGCACGGACCGTGAGCGCTCCCGCACGCGTCCGCACTCCGCCACCGGCGGTCTCACATAGTGGTACGGCCGGCTCAGACGGCCGGGCTGAGCGCGCGGGCGACCAGGTCCCACACGGTTTCGGCCAGTGCTTCCTTGGGGCCGTACGGTACGGGCGTCTCGCTGCCGTCGGCGCCGAGCACCACGGCCTCGTTCTCCTCGGCGCCGAAGGTCTTGTGCTCGCCGACCTCGTTGACGACCAGCAGGTCACAGCCCTTGCGGGCGAGCTTGGCCCGGCCGTTCGCCACCACGTCGTCGGTCTCGGCGGCGAAGCCGACGACCACCTGGCCGGTGCGGGCGCGCTCGGCGGAGAGTTCGGCGAGGACGTCCGGGTTGCGGACCAGCGCGATGGGCTCGGGCTCCTGCCCGTCCCGCTTCTTGATCTTGCCTGGCGCGTAGACGGCGGGCCGGAAGTCGGCCACGGCCGCGGCCATGACCACCACGTCCGCGTCGGCCGCCGCCTTGAGCATCGCCTCGCGCAGGTGCAGTGCCGTGCCCACGCGCACCACGTCGACGCCGGCCGGGTCGGGCAGCGCGCTGTTCGCGGAGACCAGGGTGACCCGCGCGCCCCGGGCCACGGCGGCCCGCGCCAGCGCGTACCCCTGCTTGCCCGATGAGCGGTTGCCGAGGAAGCGCACCGGGTCCAGCGGCTCCCGGGTGCCGCCCGCGCTGACCACCACGTGGCGGCCGGCCAGGTCGTCGTGGGCGGGGTGCTGGCCGGTGGCCAACACCCGGCGGCAGACCTCGAAGATCTCCGCGGGGTCGGGCAGCCGCCCCTTGCCGGTGTCCACGCCGGTCAGCCGGCCGACGGCGGGCTCGATGACGACGGCACCGCGGCGGCGCAGGGTCGCCACGTTCTCCTGGGTCGCCGGGTGCTCCCACATCTCGGTGTGCATGGCGGGCGCGAAGACGACCGGACAGCGGGCGGTCAGCAGGGTGTTGGTGAGCAGGTCGCCGGCGAGCCCGTGGGCGGCCTTGGCGAGCGTGTCGGCCGTGGCCGGGGCGACCACCACCAGGTCGGCCGCCTGCCCGATCCGCACGTGCGGCACCTCGTGCACATCCGCCCAGACCTCGGTGGCCACGGGGTGGCCGGAGAGCGCGGACCAGGTCGCCTCGCCGACGAAGTGCAGCGCGGACGCGGTGGGCACCACCCGTACGTCGTGTCCGGACTCGGTCAGTCGGCGCAGCAGCTCACACGCCTTGTAGGCGGCGATGCCGCCGCTCACGCCGAGCACCACCGACGGCTTCTCGGTCGCGGGCTGCGCGGCTGCCGCCGGCCCCGGCTCGCCGCCTGTCACAGGTCGGTCGGTCGGCTGCTTCGTGGGCTTGTCCATCGTTCACCTCTCCGCGCGCTGTCGCATCGGCCCCATGACACACCACGGGCCCGGCCGCCGCCCCCCCCCGCCCGGGGCCGGGGGGCCCCCCGGCCGGGCCCGGGGGGGGGGGCCGGGGCCCCCGCGGGGGCGAGGGGGGCGGGGGCCCGGGGGGCG
>NZ_JBEHZD010000308.1:0-9342 GCF_040240285.1 Streptomyces sp. HSW2009
CCCGGCTGATCCCGGCCCCGGCCAGTGCGGTCTTCGCGGTGCTGGCCGATCCGCAGGGCCCGGCCCCGTCGGGTCAGGTCAGGCCGTGCTCCGGCGCGCGTAGCAGCGGCGCAGCCAGCGCGCCCGGTCCGCGGCGGCCGGCTCGAACGGCAGCCGCCGGTGCATCACCCTACGGTTGTCGAAGAGATGGAAGCCGCCCGCCTCCACCAGCACCGGAACGCCCTCGCAGCCGGCGACCCGGGCCACGAAGCGGTCAAGCGCGGCACGCGCGGCGGGGGTGCGCCCGCTGACCCGGCCCGGCCCGTACCGCAGTCCGGTGCTTCCGTCCGGCAGCGTCCACAGCAGCGGCGCCCCGGTGCGCAGCGGCGGCCGGCCCGCGGGGTTCACGCCCGCGCCAGCACCCGTATCGGCGCCCGCGTCGGCGCCCGGTCCCGCGCCACCACCCGTCTCCGCGTCCGCTTCCGGCTCCGTGCCGTACGACGCGTACGACTCGGGGGCGCTCACGTCGAAGTCCGGCTGGTGGAGTGCGGAGATCGTGGCGAGGGGAAGGCCGGCGAGCACCTCGTCCACGGGGAGCAGCCAGGTCGGGACGCGTTCGGTGTTGCGCATGCCGTAGAAGGTCAGGAAGTGCGGAATGGATTCGCCTGGGGTGCCGCCCGGGGCGTGGTCGAGCACCGAGTCGTCGGTGTGCCAGTCGAGTTCGGTGGCGTACCCCCACGAGGTCTGGCTGCGGGCGGCGCCGGCGCTGGGGGCGACGTTGCGCAGCAGGCGGCCGTGGTTCTCCCAACGGAAGGCGACCGGTTCGAGGCCGAGCAGGCGCAGCAGCCCGAAGTGGACGAGGTTGGGCACGGTCAGCAGGGACTCGTCGCAGAAGCCGTCCCGGGGCGTCGGCACCTCCGCGTCGGCCTGGGGCAGACCGTCGAGTTCCAGCCAGGGCGTGGGGGCGCCGCGCCAGCGTTCGAGTCCGGCCAGGGCGGTGGCCGACAGCCGGCTGCGGAGCAGGCGCGCACCCTGCTCCAAGTAGTACTGCGGGTCCTCGTCGGGCAACGGCGGGCGGCGTACGGGGCCGGCGCCGGCGGGCGCGGGAGCCGTCGCGGGGGCCACTTCGCCGGCCGCGGGGGCCGGAACGGCCGGCTCCGGGCCGGACGGGCGGGGAACGCGCTGGTCCGGAACGGGCCGGTGGGAGGCAGGCTGATCCGGGGCGGACGGGTCGGGGGCGGCGTGGGGGGCCGCCGGCTGGGGAAAGGGGGGCCGTGCTGCGCTGGGCTGTTCCGCGACCTGGTGGGTGACCTGGGGCGCGGCGGGTTCCGCGGCCGGGGCGGACCCGGCCGGCACGGCGCTCGGGGGCGTGGGGGCCGACATCGAGCAAGGGGCTGCGACGGGCCGGCGTCTGTGCAGCGGCCCGGGCGCGGGTGTTGCGGTCATGATCACGAGCCTAGGAAGCGCACGGCGCCACGTCATCGAACCCGTCAAAGGTTGAGCTAGTTCTGAGCTTTCGAGCATGCGTACGGGATCAACGACATGGCTCCCGTGGCAGTCTTGGCCGAAACGGACCGGCACACCACGGGGAGATGGCCGATGACCGACCAACAGCGCTGTCCGATATCGCTTCCGCACCGCCTCGATCCCGGCGGCGCCCAGCAGCACGCCGTCAATGCGGGCCTGCGTGAACACGGTGCCGCCGTACCGGTGATCCTGCCGGGCGAGGTGTCCGCCTACGCCGTCGTACGGCACGAGGAGCTCAAGGAGTTCCTTCAAGATCCGGCCGTCGCCAAGGACTCCTGCCACTTCGCCGCCCTGCACGCCGGCGAGTTGCCCGCGAACTGGCCGCTGACGGCCTTCGCCACCGTCCAGGGGATGACCACGGCCGACGGTGACGAGCACCGGCGGCTGCGCGGGCTGGTCAGCAAGGCGTTCACGCCGCGCCGCGTGGAGGCGCTGCGCCCGCGGGTGCAGGAGCGCACCGGCGCGCTGCTCGACCAACTCGAAGCCACCGCGTCCGCGGCCCCAGGCGGCGTGATCGACCTGCGCGAACACTTCGCGCTGCCGCTGCCGCTCGGGGTGATCTGCGAACTGCTCGGCGTCAACACCGCGCACGAGAAGCGTCTGCACGAGCTGTCCCACGACATCGTCAGCACGGCCGCATCGCCGCAGCGGGCGCGGGCCGCGACCGAGGAGATGTACGCCGTGCTGTCCCAGGTGGCGGCCGAGCGGCGGGCCGCCCCCGGGGACGACCTGACCAGCGCGCTGATCGCGGCCCGGGAGGAGGGCGACCGGCTCACCGAGGAGGAGCTCGCCGCCACCCTGCTGCTGATGATCATCGCCGGGCACGAGACCAATCTGCATCTGATCACCAATGCGGTGCGCGCCCTGAGCGCCCACCCCGAGCAGCTCGCGCTGGCCCTGTCCGGCCAGGTGAGTTGGGACGCGGTGGTGGAGGAGACGCTGCGGTACGACAGCCCGGTCAGCTACTTCCCGTTCCGCTACCCGACCGCTGACCTGCCGGTGGGCGACACCGTCATCCCGCGGGGCGCCCCGGTGCTGGCCTCGTACACGGCCGCCGGGCGCGATCCGCTCGCCTACGGGCCGGACGCCGACCAGTTCGACGTCACGCGCAAGACCGACGTGCGCAGCCTCGCCTTCAGCCACGGGGCGCACTACTGCCTGGGGGCGCCGCTGGCGCGCATGGAGTCGACGATCGCGCTGGAGATGCTGTACGCGCGGTTCCCCGGGATCACGCTCGCCGTGCCGGAGTCCGAACTGCCGCCGCACCCCAGCTTCATCGGCAACAGTACCCACACCCTGCCCGTGCGGCTCACGGGTGGCGGCGCGGCCTGATCGGGCGGGCGGCACATCGGCCGCAGCCTGGAGATGACCGAGGGCCGTGCCCCTCCTGAGCGGACCGGGGTGGCCCCGATGCGTGCACGGCGATCGCCTGCGCGCCGGAGCCGCCCCGGTCTGCGGCGTCTGCGCTGTCCGCGGCGTCTGCTGTGTCTGTGGGCCTGCCGCGTCCGCCGTGTCTGCCGTGTCTGTGAGCCTGCCGTGTCTGCCGTGTCTGCCGTGTCTGCCGGTGCTTTCTACCGTCGTGAACCAGCCAGGCAGCGGCAACCGCATCGCGGCGAGAACCGGCCACCTCGCCGCGATGCGATGTGGCGGGTTCGAAGACCATGCTCACGTCAGCTTTGGGTAAAGCTCGTATACGCCGTAATCCCTGAACCGTTAATCTCCGGGCTCAGCCGACGCAGCAGCATGCAGCAGCATCCGGTGGGTGAGACCTGCGCAAGCCGCCGTCGCCAGCGGGCGGCGGCGCGCAGTCACGGACAGGAGTTCGCCATGCCCGTCAAGGACGCCCCGGTGTCGGGAGTGTGGGCCGAGTTCGGACGACAGCTCCGGCACTGCCGGCGGCGGGCCGGGCTCACCCAGCACCAACTCGGACTGCGCCTGGGCTACCACCACAGCCTGGTCAGCAAGTGGGAGAGCGGCAAACGGGAGCTGCCGGCCGGCCTGGTGCGCCGGTTGGAGGCCGAACTCGGGGCCGGGGGCGAGCTGTCGGCGATCGCCGCCGGGGCGCACGGCTCCCCGACCGGCTGGCCCGGCGGCTCGCCCTGGGACACCGCATCGCTGTTCCTCCCGGTGCCGGGCGGCCGGCAGCCGGACCTGATCGGGCCGCTGACCGTGGACGACTGGCCGGCCGGGCTCTCCACGCAGGGGCCGCGATGTCCGTTGCACGAGCGGGTGGACTGTGCCGTTCCGGGGCTCGGCGACACCCGGGCGCTCTTGGCCGAAATGCAGCGGGCCGCCGAGGACCGGTTGCCGGTCGCCACCGACCCGGAGACCGTGCACGGACTGGCCGGGCTGTTGAGTGCCCAGGCCCGGCTCAGCGTCGGCGCGCCGCCCACCGCGGCCCTGGCCAGCTCCGTCGAACGGGTGCTGCGCTCGGTGGTGGCCTGGGCCGAGGCCGTCCACCTCACCGGCTCCTTCCCCACCGTCCAACTCCGGCTGGCGGCGGACTACGCGCAGGTGGCGGGGCGGCTGCGGATGGAGCGCGGGCAGAGCGCGATCGCCATGGCCTGGTTCTGCCACGGGCTGCGCTGGGCGCAGAGCGCCGACGACGACGTGGCCCGCGGCATCCTGCCCACCGACCTGAGCACACTGGCCAGGCTCGACGGCGATCCGACCGCGGCACTCGGCTACGCCCAGGGCATCGCGGCCGTCGACTCCGGCCGTGGCTGGATCATGACGCTGACCCACGCCTATCAGGCCCGGGCGTACGCGGCGCTCGGCGACGGCGCGGAGACCCGCCGCCAGGTGGCGCTCGCCCGGCGCCGGCACGCCGCGCTGACGGCGCGGGACGCGGCCGAGGCGCCGTGGCTGTGTGGCGTGGACGGGATGACGCGGGTCGAGTCAACGGCGGGCGGGGCGCTGCGCGACCTGGCCGCGGCCACCGGCGACCGGGCGACGGCCAGGGAAGCGGCGCGGGCGACCGCCGGCGCGCTGGCGCTGCTGCCGCCGCGGCTGCCGCTGGCCGAATTGCTGCTGACGGTACGCCTCGCCGACTGCCACGCCTGCGACGGCGACCCCGACGCGGCGCTGGCGATCATCGGCCCCGCCATCGAAGGGGCCATCCGCGCCCGGCAGATGACGATCTCCCGCGAACTGCGCGGCCTGGAAATGCGGTTGGCCGGACGCTGGGGCGAACTGCGCGCCGTACGGGGCTTCCGCGACCGGCTGCGCAGCCTGGACACCTGAGGGCCGGGCGACAGGCACCGGCCCAGTCGGCGGGGCCGCCCGACGGGTTCGCCGACAGGACCGCCCGGGCGGAGCGGCCCGGCAGGACCGCGGCCGGAACCACCAGCCAGCATCCCCGGCTAGCAGTCCCGCTAGGGCACGCCCCGACGGCCCTCGCCCCGGCACCCCCTCCCCCGCCACGGCTCCAGCCGCACCCCGTCCACGCTCCAGCGCGCCACGGCCCCGCCCTGATGACCTACCGCGTACCGCGCATCACCTCGTACGGGACTCGCGCGTACCGCACTGGCGCGGACGGGACCGGCACGGGCCGCGAGGACGCGTGCGGGGAGAGCGCGTACGGGCCGGCGCGCGCCAAGCCCACCCGCACCCCATCGCCGCGTACGACCGTCGCGTACGGCCCGACCCGCGCCGCATCCCACACGGCCACCCCACACCGCGCCACCGCATACCGGTCACCGCACCGCGTCGCCGCATACCGGTCACCGCGCCCCCGCCGCCCCAACCCCCCGGGCCGGCCCGCGCCACCGCCCCCGCGCCCCCGCCCCCACTCGGCGTCCGGATATCGGCCGCCGTTTTCCGGTTGTTGACAGAACCGCCATGTGCCCGGCGATCCGTTGACGCCGCCCACCCCCGGATGTGACGGTGCGGCGGCTTAGTCATGGACATGTTGTGTGTGCCGCGGTGCGGCCGTGCCCCTGTCGGTCCGAAGCGATCCGCACCCGTCCCTGGCCAGGCGGCTCAACCGAACCTCCGCATCGTGCAGTTCGCGATCCCCCAAGGAGCCAACGTGCTACGAAGAATCACGGTGGTCGGCGTGTCTTTGGCCGTCACCCTCGGCATAGCCGCGCTGCCCGCCGTCGCCACGGCGTCGGCGACCCCGGCGGACACCCCGCGGGCCGCCCCCGCCAAGTCCGCCGACCGGGCCGTCGCCGCCGCCGACAAGGCGACCGACAGCGGCCTGGACGCGCTGGCCAAGGGCCCGGACGAGGAGTTCCAGCGGCGCAGCGTGACACCTTGGCTGCGCGGCCTGTACTCGGTGGCGTACGAGCGCACTTACCACGGGCTCCCGGTCGTCGGTGGCGACGCCGTCGTCCTCGCGGACAGCGAGGGCAAGGTGCGCGGCACCCAGTCCGCGTCCAAGGCCCGGATCAACGTCTCCACCACGGCGAAGATCACCGCGGCTGCCGCCGAGAAGACCAGCCGGACCAAGCTGAAGAAGGTGGACCGGCGCGAGTCCCGGCGGCTCGTGGTGCGGGTCAAGGACGGGAAGTCGCACCTGGCCTGGGAGACCGTGCTGAGCGGCTCGACCGCCACCGCCCCGAGCCGGCTGCACGTCTTCGTCGACGCGCAGAACGGCAAGGTCATCGACTCGTACGACGACGTGCGCGCCGGGACCGGCAACAGCAAGTGGAACGGCCCCAGCCCGCTGAACATCGACACCACGGCCACCGGCGGTCAGTACCAGCTCAAGGACCCCAAGCGGCCCGGTCTGAGCTGTGCCGACTACAGCGGCGGCAGCGTGATGACCAAGTCGACCGACAGTTGGGGCACGGGCAATCCCACCAGCAAGGAGACCGGCTGCGTCGATGCGATGTGGGCGGCCCAAAAAGAGTGGGACATGCTCAAGGACTGGCTCGGCCGCAACGGCCACAACGGCAACGGCGGAAGCTGGCCGGTGCGGGTCGGCCTGAACGAGCTCAACGCCTACTGGGACGGCTCCCGGATCACCATCGGCCACAACCGGGCCAATGAGTGGATCTCGGCGATGGACGTCGTGGGCCACGAGTTCGGGCACGGGCTCGACCAGTTCACGCCGGGCGGTGCCAACAACGAGAACGGTCTCGGCGAGGCCACCGGCGACATCTTCGGCGCGCTCACCGAGGCGTACGCGAACGAGCCGTCCCCGTACGACACGCCCGGCGACTACCTCGTCGGCGAGATGATCAACCTGAGCGGCAGCGGCCCGATCCGCAACATGTACGACCCGCAGAAGGTCAGCAACCACCCGCGGTGCTACTCCTCCTCGATCCCGAACACCGAGGTGCACGCGGCGGCCGGCCCGCTCAACCACTGGTTCTACCTGCTCGCCGAGGGCTCGAACCCCGGCGGCGGCAAGCCGACCAGCCCGACCTGTAACAACTCCACCGTCGAGGGCGTCGGCATCCAGACCGCAGGCAAGGTCTTCTACGGCGGCATGCTGCTGAAGACCAGCGGCATGACCCACAAGCGCTACCGCACCGCGACGCTGACCGCGGCCAAGGGCCTGGACGCGTCCTGCAACCTGTTCAAGAAGACCCAGGCCGCCTGGGACGCGATCAGCATCCCGGCCCAGCCCGGCGACCCGACCTGCACCAGCCAGGGCGGCGACTTCGCGGTGTCGGTGAACCCGGCATCGGGCAGCGTGGACGCGGGCGCCTCGGCGACGGCGACCATCGGCACCTCCACCACCAGCGGTGACGCGCAGTCGGTCGAGCTGTCCGCCTCCGGCGCCCCGGCCGGCGCGAACGTGACGTTCACGCCGTCCTCGGTGACCTCCGGCGCCAGCTCCACGATGAAGGTGACGACCTCCGCGAACACCGCGCCCGGCACGTACACCCTCACCATCACCGCCAAGGGCAGCGTCACGCACACCGCGCAGTACACGCTGACCGTCGGTGGCGGCGGCAACCCGGGCACCGGGGCGCCGGACATCGACGTGAACAAGGTCCGGGCGCACCTGACCGAGTTCCAGTCCATCGCCAGCCGCAACGGCGGCAACCGCCGTTCCAACGGCCAGGGCTACCGCGACTCCGTCGCGTACGTGAAGGGCAAGCTCCAGGCGGCCGGTTACACCGTCACCGAGCAGGCGTGCACCTCCGGTTGCAGCGCCGGCGCCGGCCCCAACCTGATCGCCGAGTGGCCCAAGGGCGACGACTCCAAGGTGTACATGTTCGGTGCCCACCTGGACGGCGTCTCCGCCGGCCCCGGCATCAACGACAACGGCTCGGGCTCGGCCGCACTCCTGGAGACGGCCCTGACGCTGGCCGAGAAGAACCCGAACATGAGCAACCGGGTCCGGTTCGGCTGGTGGACGGATGAGGAGCAGGGCCTGAAGGGCTCGAACTTCTACACCCGTTCGCTCTCCGCCGCGCAGCGGTCGCAGATCAAGGCGTACTACAACTTCGACATGATCGGCTCGGTCAACGGCGGTTACTTCATCAACCACATCACCTCCGCCGCCGCGCAGCCGATGAAGGCGTACTGGGACTCCCTCCAGCTCCAGCCGGAGGAGAACACCGAGGGCGCGGGCCGCTCCGACGACTACTCGTTCGAGCAGATCGGCATCCCGACCTCCGGTTACGCGACGGGCGCCAGCTACCGCAAGAGCGCGGCACAGGCCGCGAAGTGGGGCGGCACCTCGGGTGGCGCGTACGACCCGTGCTACCACTCCTCCTGCGACACCACGAACAACATCAACGCCACCGCGCTCAACCGCGGCGTGGACGGCATCGCGTACACGCTGTGGGAGCAGGCCGTCTCCAAGGACACCCCGAGCGATGACTTCTCGCTCTCGGTCGAGCCGGGTTCGGGCAGCGTGGAGCCGGGTTCGTCGATCGGCGCCAGCATCTCGACGGCCACCACGCAGGGCTCGGCGCAGCAGGTGCGGCTGTCGGCCTCCGGCCTGCCGGCCGGCGCGCAGGCCGTGTTCGACCCGCAGACCGTCACCTCGGGCGGCAAGTCCGCGGTGAAGATCTCCACGAAGGCGCAGACCCGGCCGGGTACGTACCCGATCACCATCACCGGCACCGGCGCCGTCACGCACACCGCCACCTTCAGCCTGACCGTCGGCGGCGGCGCCCCCGGCTGTGACGAGCAGTTGATCGTCAACGGCGGCTTCGAGAACGGCAGCGCGCCGTGGACCGGCAGCACCGGCGCGATCGGCGCGCAGGCCGGCCAGTCCCCGCACGACGGCAGCCGGTTCGCCTGGCTCGGCGGCTACGGCAACGCCACCAGCGACACCATCAGCCAGACGGTGACCGTGCCGACCGGCTGCACCAAGGCGACGCTGAACTACTGGCTGCACGTGGACACCGACGAGACCGAGAACACCCCGTACGACCAGTTCACCGTCAAGGTCAACGGCGCCACCGTGCAGTCGCTGAACAACACGGACGCGGCCGGCGGCTACCAGGAGCGCTCGGTCGACCTGAGCCAGTACCTGGGCCAGCAGGTCACCGTCACGTTCACCTCGGTCGAGGACGCCTACCTCCAGACGAGCTTCGTCGTCGACGACGTCACTCTGAAGGTGAGCTGACCCGCACCCCACCGAACCACCGGCCGACCGCGCCCCGCTGCCCAGCGGTGCACACCACTGGGCAGCGGGCCCGCACCGGCCGGTGAACCCGCCCCGCGCACCGGACCAGATCCGCCCGGGCCTCGCGCCCGACGGGCCGAACCGGCGCGCGGGACGAGCAACATGAGCCGTACGAGCAGCACGACCAGCAAGAGCAGTACCAGCACGGTATGAGCAGCGCCAAGCGTGGCTGCTCGCGGCGCCGCCCGGGGAGTCCCGGGCCGGGGTCTTTTTAACAACAACGCGCCCCCCCGCCGGGC
>NZ_JBEHZD010000309.1:0-9330 GCF_040240285.1 Streptomyces sp. HSW2009
GGGGGGGGGGGGGGGGGGGGGGGGGGGGGGGGGGGCGGGGTCCGGCGGGGCCGCGGGGCGCTGGCTCGGGCCCGGAGCCGCCGTCGGGGCCTGCGGCCGGGCGGGTGACGGCGGGCTGAGCAACCAGAAGCGGGCCCATGTCGTCTACAGGGTGGGAGCGCAGCCCCGGACGACGTCGTTCGGGGTTGGAGCACCCGACGAGTGACGTGACGGCCGTCTCACGGGGGCCGTGGCGCCGGTGGTTCGTACCAGCGTCGAAGTCTCCTTCGGTACCCGCCGTGACCTGCGCTTCCCGATGATCCACTGACATGTGGCCTCCCTTGCGGCGGGACAGGGTACTGCATGATCACGAAATTGGCGGGACCGCAGGGGAATTCTGTCCGGTTTCCACTCGTTGTTTCCATCGGACGGGGTACTTGCAGGGTCCAATGCCCACTACCTCGACCAGCACGATCCCGCGACCGACTCATCGCAAGGGAGCACGCATGGCAACCCGTGCCGTCGCCCGTCGTCAGGCTGGTAATTCCGGTGCTACCGGCAGTACCGCCTCTGGCAGGGCAAGCAGTGTTCGCGCCGTAGGCGGGGAGATCGCCGACCGCGACCTGGTCGGCATGTACCTCGACGAGATCGCACGTACGCCGTTGCTCGACGCGGCCAAGGAAGTCGAGCTATCGCAGACCATCGAGGTGGGTGTGTACGCCCAGCAGATCCTCGACGGCGAGGTGGAAGAAGCCGCAGCGGCGGGCGCGAGCCGCGAGGAGCTGGAGGCGCTGGCCGCCGAAGGTTCCCGGGCGAAGGACGTCTTCATCCGCTCCAACCTGCGCCTGGTGGTGGCGGTGGCGCGCCGCTATCCGCGCAGCGGGCTGCCCCTCCTCGACCTGATCCAGGAGGGCAACGCGGGCCTGGTCCGCGCGGTGGAGAAGTTCGACTACGCCAAGGGCTTCAAGTTCTCCACGTACGCGACCTGGTGGATTCGCCAGGCCATCACGCGTTCCATCGCCGACCAGTCCCGCACCATCCGGCTCCCCGTCCACCTGGTGGAAGAGCTCGGCCGCATCCGTCGGGTGCAGCGCGAGTTCAACCGGGAGAACGGCCGCGACCCGGAGCACACGGAGATCGCTGCCGAACTCGGCTCCACACCGGAGCGCGTCTCGGACGTGCTCGACTGGGCCCGCGACCCGGTCAGCCTCAACATGTCCGTCGACGACGAGGGCGAGACCCAGTTCGGCGACCTGCTGGAGGACACCTCCGCGGAGTCCCCCGAGCAGTCCGTCCTGGTGATGCTGCGCCGCGAGGGCCTCGAAGACCTGATCGGGCGGCTGGACGAACGCACCGCCTCGATCATCAAGGCGCGGTACGGCATGGAAGACGGCCGCGAACGCACCCTGACCGAGGTCGGCAAGCAGCACGGCCTCACCCGGGAGCGAATCCGGCAGATCGAGAAGCACGCCCTGCTGGAACTGAAGAAGATGGCCCGAGACACGGGCTTCGACGCCGCCGCCTAACGGCACCCGAACCCCCGCCACCTGCGGCTTCTTGCTGCTGGGGCGGGGGTTCGTGGGTTTGTGGGTTGGGTTTGTTGGGCGGGGTGTTGGTGGCTAGTGCTCTGACCGCTTAGGTTCGCCGGGTTGTTCAGGCCGCGGCGGCGAGCGGGCGTCCGCCCCAGCGGATACCTCTCTCGCTTCGGATGCGGGCGCGTTCCCTGCGTTCGGCGGCTAGGACGTCGCGGTGGCGGGTGTTGGCGTTGCGCCAGCGCAGGTAGGCGTGCAGGGCCCGGGTCTGCACGGTGTGGTTGGGGTGAAGCACAGCTCGACCTTGTGTTTCCTCGCCCAGCGCTGGATGTCAGCGCCCTTGTGGGCGGACAGGTTGTCCAGGATGAGGTAGATCGGTGCGCCGTCGGGCCTGGCGGCGCGGATCGATTTCAGCGCGGCCAGCGTGTTCGCGGCACCCTTCTTGCGGCGGTTGACACCCCACAGACGGTCGTCGCCGACCGAGTAGCAGCCGTGGAAGTAGCGCACCCCGTGAGTGCGGTGGTAGCTGGCCGGCACTCGGTCGGGATGGGTCTGCTCGGCCCAGCCCGATCCTGCGGTGGGCCGGATTCCGAGCGGGCCAAACTCATCGAAGGCGAACACTCGGTCGGGGAAGCGGTTCAAGAACCCCTCGATCCGGTCCAGCTTCGCCTCGCGGTCCGGGTCGGGGGATTCCTTCCAGGTCTTGGTGCGCTGGAAGGTGACACCGCGGCGGGCGAGGAGAGTGCGTAATGCTTCGCGGCCGATGCGGATGACCCGGCCGTGGACTTTCCGCAGGTAGGCGACGAGTTTGCGCAGTGACCAGCGGGTGAAGGGCTGGCCGAGCTTGGTGGGGCGAGTGGTGGCCGTCTGGATGACGAAGTCCTCGTCATCAGGGTTGAGCAGGCGGGGACGGCCTCCCGCCCATCGAGGGTCCAGGCAGGCCAGACCGATCTCATTGAATCGGTGGATCACATCGCGCACGGTGTCCTCGTCGGCTTGGACCAACTGGGCGATCACCGGCACCCGGTTCCCGCCGGCCGAGGCCAGCAGCATCATCGCCCGCCGATAGCGCACCGAACTGGTGCTGCCTCGACGCACGATCTGCTGCAGCTTCTGCCCTTCCTGGTCAGTCAGTCTGCGCACACGGACAGGCTCGGCCACCGCGCCTCCAGCGGTCGGTTCGGACGTCACCACACATCCAACCGCCACGACGCCCAACCCGGCGAACCTATGCGGTCACAGCACTAGCGGTTGGTGTCCGCTGGCTTCGGCCCTCCCCCCACCCCACCCCCTCCCGCGCAGCTCCGGCTCAGCCCTCCGTTTGCTGTTCGCCGGGCTCGTACAGTTCCCGGTACGACGGGAAGACACCGCCGGGCCCGTCGATGCTCTCGGCGGAGAGCATCGCGTCCACCACTGCCTGCATGAGGACGTCGGCGCCGGCTGCCAGGACCTCGTTGAGTGCTCCTGCCGCCCGGTGCACCCCGAAGGCTGCCGTGTTCGGCAGGCCCGCCGTGGCTGATGTGGCGGCTGCGTCCAACGGGTGTCCGCCGGTGGCCAGCGCGAAGACGGTGTCTCCGTCGGAGAGCAGGTGGACGGGTCGTACGGCGCGGGCCAACCCGTCGTGGGCGGTACCCGCCAGCTTCTGGGCCTGGGCGCGGGTCAGGTCGGCGTCCGTGGCGACGATGGCGAGTGTGGTGTTGAGTGGCGGGTCCACGGAGGTCGTCTGGCGCCGTGCGGACTCCTCCCGCGCGAGCCGCAGTCGCTGCTGCGCCTCGCCGTGCCGGTCCGGTGGCACCGGCTCGTAGAACCTGCCTCTCTCCTCGTGCTCCCTCCTTTCCCCTTCCCCATCTGCCTCCTCCGCCCGGACCTGCCCTTGGCTCGCGCCCTGCCGGCTACTCGGACCCGGCGCTCCCGGTCCCACTCCACCCGGGCCCGCCTCCCCCGCGCCCGCCCCACCCGCCCCGGCGCCCGTATCCGGCGGCCCTTGTCGCCCGTCTCGCTCCTGCTGCTCCACTCGCTCCTGGTGTTCCTCGTACGGCCGGTGGCAGTCCTCGTACGGCCGGCCGTAGAGCGTGCCGTACAGGCGGCCGGTGTTCGGGTCGATCGTGGAGCCGGCCGCGTTGACGACGGCGAGGGCGGCGACCGTGATGCCTGAGGGGAGCACGGTGCTCGCGGTGCCCACGCCGCCCTTCACCCCGCCGGCGACCGCTCCCGTGCCGGCCCCTACGTTGCCGCGCGCCGCGCCACCCGGTCTGCCGTCGTGGGGGGCGGGGGGGGGCGCCCCGCCCCGCCGCCCCCCCCCCCGCCGGCGCAGAAACGACGAAGGCGAGGCGGCCCACGCAGTCCGTGGGCACACCTCGCCTCTCGCATTCGTGGAGATGGCGGGAATCGAACCCGCGTCCAACGGTGCGGAATCAGGGCTTCTCCGTGTGCAGTTCGCTGCGCTTTTCTCGGCCCCGGAGATCACGCGAACAAGTCTCCGACGGGCCCAGCCACTGTTGGTTTTCCCGCCAGACCCCGTGGCCGGGCCTGGCGGTTGAGTTCCCTAGCTGATGCCAGGATCCGGGTCGGGAACACCCCCGGGCTGACACTTCGCGAGTCGCTACTTAGGCAGCGAGGGCGAAGGAATCGCGCTTGGAATTGGCGATTATTGGTTTCGGCATATGGTTTACGAGATCATTGCCGCTTTCTCGACACGCTTCCCCTGCTTCGACATCCGCTGTCGAAACCGATCATCCCCATGTGGTGTTTTCAATGCGCACCCCATAAGGGGCTACCCCGGCTATGCGGAGCAGATGCCATCGTACGTGAACAGCATCCGTACGTGCCAGCCTATTCCGCTGACCGCCCGATGGCGGCGCCGCGCACCCGGCAGGTCGCCCGGATCGGGGCGGTCAGGCCCGCTGTCGGCGGCGGACCGCCGACATCGCGCGGTCGGCCTCGCGGCGGTCCTGCTGCTCGCGCAGCGTCTGCCGCTTGTCGTACTCCTTCTTGCCCTTGGCCAGGGCGATCTCGACCTTGGCCCGGCCGTCCTTGAAGTACATGGCCAGCGGCACGATGGTGTGGCCGCTCTCCTGGGACTTCGACTCCAGCTTGTCGATCTCCGCGCGGTGCAGCAGCAGCTTGCGCTTGCGGCGCGCGGTGTGGTTGGTCCAGGTGCCCTGCGCGTACTCGGGCACGTGCACGTTGTGCAGCCATGCCTCGTGCCCGTCGATCTGGACGAAGCCGTCGACCAGCGAGGCCCGGCCCTGCCGCAACGACTTGACCTCGGTGCCGGTCAGCACCAGACCGCACTCGTACGTATCCAGGATGTGGTAATCGTGGCGCGCCTTCTTGTGCTGCGCGATGAGTTTGCGTCCCGTCTCTTTAGCCATAGCGCGGCCATTGTCGCACTAGGCCCCGCCCCCGAGGCCACTCAATACTGACTGCGCCCGCTGTTCGGCGTCGTCGCCCGCGGAGAGGTCGGGGGAGATGCCCACGCCTTCGACGCCGCGGCCCGCGGGGGTGCGGTACTGGCCCACGGTCTCCTCGGCGACCGAGCCGTCCGGGCGCTCGGTCGGAAGTTGGACCGAGCCCTTGCCGAAGGTCTGCGAGCCGATCACGACCGCCCGGCCCCGGTCCTGGAGCGCCCCGGTCAGCAGTTCGCCGGCGCTCATCGTGCCGCCGTCCACCAGCACCACCAGCGGGGTCTGGGTGTCGCCGCCCCGGTCGGCGTTGAGAACGCGCTGGTCACCGCGGACGTCATAGGTGCCGACCAGCCCGCCGTCGAGGAACGCGGAGGCCGCGGTGGTGGCCTCGGTGACCAGGCCGCCGGAGTTGCCGCGCAGGTCGAGTACGAGCGCATCGCCCTTGGGCGCCGCCCGCACCGCGCGGCGGACCTGGTCGCCGGTGTGCTTGGTGAACGCCTCGACCTTGATCCGGGTCGCGTCGGGTTCGCCGTCGGTCAGCCGGTGCACCGTGACGTTGCGGGCCGCGAGCCGGGAGCGGCGCAGGGTCTGGCTCCACTGCCGGCCGGCCCGCTCAAGACCGAGCACCACCTCGGTGCCTGCGGCCTCGTCGGCGGCGTCCCCACGCCGGCCGGCCGCGCCCCGGGAGCCGTCGCCGCTCGGCGCGCCGCCCGCCGCCGGCGCATCGTCCCCGGCCGCGCCCGGACCACCGGTGCGGCCGTCCTCGCGGGTGGGGCCAGCGCTGCCAGCCGGGTCAGTGGCCCCGGCGTGATCCGAGGCGCCGGTGGTGCCGCCGCCGGCCGGCCCCTCACCGGTACGGGGCTCCGCGCCGCCCGGAGCGTCCGGGGCTACGGGGGCTCGTACCGCATCGTGCGTCCCGGGCTCCGCCGGGTCGTCCGCCGCCGCGCCCTCGTCATCGGCGGGCCCAGCCGCCTCCACCGCTTCGGCCGCATCCGGCGCGTCGTGCGGTCCGCCCGGCCCCTGCGGTCCCTGCGACCCGCCCGATCCGTACGGGCCGGCAGGCTGCTCGGCGGGGCCGGGCTGGGATGCGGCCGGCGCGCCACCCGGCTCCGGGCCCTGCGCCGGCGGGGGCGCGCTCGTCCCGGTCGGGCGGGAGGCGGCCGTGTCGTCCTGGGGGACGTCGCCGCGCAGCCTGGCCACCACCTCGGTGACCGGGCGGCCCGTCACGGGCACTCCGTCGATGGATCTGAGCCGGTCACCGGCGCGCAGGCCGGCCCGGGCCGCCGGGCTGCCCGGCTGGACGCGGTCGACGGAGATGACCCCGCTCGGCAACCGCCGGGCCCACAGCCCGACGCCCACGTACTGGCCTTCGAGGCCGCGCTTGAACCCCTCGTACTCACGGCGGGTGTAGACCGAACTCCACCGGTCGCCGCTGCGGCTCACCTCGCGTGAGTGGTCGTCATAGCCGGGCGCGGCCGGGGCGGCGGCGCGCGGCGGCGGGTCGGCGGGGCGGGCATCGCCGGCCGGATGAAGGGAGTCGGGAGACGGGGCGCGGGCGGCCCGCGGCGGACGCTCGTCGGCGGGTTCGCCGCCCCAGGAGCCGGTGGCGGCGCCGGTCGCCAAAACGCTGGCGAAGACGAGGGTGAGGGCGGCCCCGCGGCGGGTACGGCGGAGTCGCTGCTCGGCCTCCGCGGGCTGCGTGCCAGCCGGCGCGGAGCGGAGCGGACGGATCATCCACGGGCCCGACATACCGGCGAGTCTAGGCGACGGCCGGGCGCCGCACGGGGTGTTGACCGTACGGCGCCCTAGGCGTACGTCACACCTTGAGGTACTTGCGCAGCGCGAAGAACGCGGCAAGCGCCGGCATCAGCAGACCGATCGCGAGCACCAGCGGGAGCTTGGAGATGACCGCGTCCCAGCCGATGAAGTCGATGACGCTGATGTGGTCCGCGAGCCAGCCGTTGACCAGCACCTGCTGGCCGGTGACCAGCAGGACGCAGGCGAGGACCGCGCCGATCAGGCCGGCGATGGCGGCCTCCATGATGAACGGCATCTGGATGTAGAAGCTGGAGGCGCCCACCAGCCGCATGATGCCGGTCTCCCTGCGGCGGCTGAACGCCGAGACCCGCACCGTGTTGACGATCAGCAGCAGGGCCACCACCAGCATCAGCGCCATCACGCCGAGTGCCGCGAAGTTCATGCCGCTGAGCAGGTTGAAGAGGGGTTCGAGCACGGCCTTCTGGTCCTGCACCTCCTGCACGCCCGGCCGGGCGGCGAAGGCACTGGAGATGACCTTGTACTGCTCCGGGTCCTTGAGCTTGACCCGGAACGACTCCTGCATCTGGTCGGCCGTCAGCGAACTGGCCAGCGGGGAGTCGCCGAACTCCTCCTGGTAGTGCTTGAACGCCTCCTCGCTGGTTTCGAACTGCACCGACTCGACCAGGTTCATCCGCTCAAGCTCGGCGCGGATCTCCTTCTTCTGGTCGTCGGTGACGGCGCCCTTCTCACAGTTGGGCGAGGTCTCCTTGTCGTTCTTGTTGCACAGGAAGATCGAGACATTGACCTTGTCGTACCAGTAGCCCTTCATCGAGTCGACCTGCTCGCTCATCAGCAGGGACGCCCCGAACAGTGCGAGGGAGAGGGCCACGGAGACGATCACGGCGAAGGTCATCGTCAGATTGCGGCGGAGACCGACGCCGATCTCCGACAGGACGAACTGGGCGCGCATGGCGTCCTTTCAGTGCTGGTAGCCGTAGACGCCGCGCGACTGGTCACGCACGAGACGGCCCTTTTCAAGTTCGATGACGCGCTTGCGCATCTGGTCGACGATCTGCTGGTCGTGGGTGGCCATGACCACCGTGGTCCCGGTCCGGTTGATCCGGTCCAGCAGCTTCATGATGCCGACCGAGGTCTGCGGGTCGAGGTTGCCGGTGGGCTCGTCCGCGATGAGCAGCATGGGCCGGTTGACGAACGCGCGGGCGATGGCGACCCGCTGCTGCTCACCACCGGAGAGCTCGCCCGGCATCCGGTCCTGCTTGCCGCCGAGGCCGACCAGATCGAGCACCTCGGGCACGGTCTTGCGGATGGCGCCGCGCGGCTTGCCGATCACTTCGAGGGCGAAGGCGACGTTCTCCCCCACCGTCTTGTTGGGCAGCAGCCGGAAGTCCTGGAAGACGGTGCCGAGCTGGCGGCGCATCTGCGGCACCTTCCAGTTGGACAGCCGCGCGAGGTCCTTGCCCAGCACGTGGACGGCGCCGTGACTGGCCCGCTCCTCGCGCAACAGCAGTCGCAGGAAGGTGGACTTGCCCGATCCCGAGGAACCGACCAGGAAGACGAACTCGCCCTTGGCGATCTCCAGCGAGACGTCCCGCAACGCGGGGCGGGTCTGCTTGGGATAGGTCTTGGAGACGTTGTCGAATCGGATCACGAAAGCACCACGGTCGACCTGTGTAGGGGGTACGGGCTGCTGCCGCTGGTGCGGCTCCCGTCGGTGAGCGTGACCCTACGCGAAGCGCACAGCGGCGCGCAGTCGGCGTCCGGGGTTGGTGCGTTTCCTCCCGGCCACATCGGGAACAAACAACGGCAATCCGGACGGCTCGGGGCCGGTACACTGGGCGATTCGCACGGAGCGCGCCGATGCGCACGGAAGCTGGCACAGTGGTAGAGGAACAAGCGCTCGCCCCGAAGCGTTTGCCCCTTGTATAGGCAGCGGCTGCGCCGCATACGGGAGGAGGAGAGCGCATGACGTACGACAGGCTCGTCTGCGCCAACTGCGCCAGTCCCGTCAGCGAGGGCCGGTGCCCGGTCTGCCGGGCCAGGCGGCGCTCCCAGCCCGAAGGCCCACTCGCCGGGCTGACCCCGGCAGCGCTGATAGCCCTGCTCATCGCCTTGATCGCGGTGGCCGCCGTGGCCCACCAGGTGACGGCCTAACCCCACAGCAGCACGCCAATACGGTCCCACCCACGGGCCCGCGCCGTCGCATGCTCCACCCCTGCCATGCCGCGTCAGCGCCCCTCCACCGCATCCGCACGCCAAGCGCCGCGCCCCGAAGGCCCGTACGCGGCCGGTGACGCTGCGCACCCCATTGAACACGCCAAGTGCCGGCAGCAGACGCAGAACGCCGGCAGTGAGCCGCGGCGCGGGGCGGTCGGGTGCGGGGGAAGCCGCTCGTGGTGGCGCGTTCGGGGCGTGTGACCGTTGACGCGCCCCGCGAGGTACCCGCTCGATGTCCGTGCGCCCGCGGGCGCCCTTCTCGTACGCAGATCACCCCATCGATACCGGGCGTACGAGCGTGTGCACGGCACGTCGAAGGGCCCACGGCGCGCCATGCGTCGTGGGCCCTTCGTGGACCGCCGGTCGGGGCGGGCGCGGTGTGCGCCGTGGGGGGCCCCCGGTGGCACGCCCCCGCGGGG
>NZ_JBEHZD010000031.1:0-29824 GCF_040240285.1 Streptomyces sp. HSW2009
CCCCGCCGGCGCCCCCCCCCCCCCCCGGGGGGGGGGGGGGGGGGGGGGGCCGCCCCCCCCCCCCCGCGGGGGGGGGGCCCCCGCGCGGGGGGGCGCCCCCCCCCCACCCGCGCGCGTACCGGATGCGAGGCCCGGCGGCGCGGGTCAGCCCAGTTCGAGGCTGGTGACCGCCCAGATGCCGGCCGTCGTGGTTGCCGGCGCCGGCCCGGTGTACATGCGGGTGGTCACGGAATCCACCCCCAGGCCCCGCGAGGTCGCCAGCGCGGCGGATTCCGTGTGCGGCTCCGGGACGTCCACGAAGACCGGCTCACCCGGCGGGACGTCGGCGACCAGCGCGTCGAAGAGCGCCTCGGCCCCGGCCCGGTCGTCGGCGAACAGCGGCCCGACCCGCCAGCCGCTCTGCGCCGGGCGGACGACCCCGTAGCCGGTCACCTGCCCGTCCACGAGCCGTACGCGCGCCCGGTGCCCGTCGGCGGTCAGCCACCGCTCGACGAAGGAGGCGCGCTCGACGGGGAAGTACGAACGGTCGAACGCGGCGACGGCCGCGAGGTGTTCAGGGCCGACCGGCACCACCCCGGCCGCCGGCGCACCCGAACGCACGGGCACTCCGGCGTACCGGGTCGTGTCGTACGCGGGGATGAACCCCGACCTGCGGTAGGTGTTCCGCTGTGCGGGCACCGCGTCCAGCCCCACCAACCGGTCGCCGGCGTGCAGCATGCCGGCCCGCCAGGTGGCGAGGCCGATGCCGTTCCCGCGGTGCTCGGGGTGGACCAGGTAGAAGCCGAGGAAGGCGTAGTTCGTCGCGTAGTTGACGATCGAGACCGAGGAGATCGGGTAGCCGCCGATGCGGCCGAGGAAGAAGCCGTCCGGGTCGGTGGGGTGGAAGCAGTTCGCGTCGCGGTGCCCGGGGTTCCAGCCTTCGGCCGCCGCCCACTGGGCGACCTGGAGCCAGTCCTGGAGCGTGGTGCTGTCGACGGAGAGCAGCGCGACCTCGTCGGTGGGCGGCGGGTCCGCGGGGTACTCGTCGCCGATGCCGTAGGCGGCTGCCTTGTCGAGGGGGTCCATCGTGCTGGGATGTCCTTCCGATTGGGGGCGGGCCGCATTCGTGGCCCGTTCGCGGGGCGAGTTGACTGCTAGATGAGGTCCATGGCGGCGACCTCGTCGGGCCGGCCGTAGCTGACCGGTCCCTGGAAGCGGCGGCGGGCGCTGGCGAACCACCACACCGTAGCGATGAGGAGCACCGCCGCGAGGGCGATCGGCGCGTAGTTGAAGGAAGTCGCCGTGATGGGTGAGGCGTGCGGCAACATGAACAGCACACTGCTGAGCACGATCCACACCACCGCGACCCGGCCGATCGCCTTGCCGTACCGGCCCAGGTGCCACGGCCCGGGCTGGAAGTCGTCGAGCCGCAGCCGCAGGAAGATCGGTATGGCGTACGAGAGGAAGAGCCCGACCACGTTCACGCTGACCACGGCGGTGAACGCGGTCTGCGACCACCAGCCGGGGATCACCAGGATCAGCGAACAGACGGCGGCCAGCCACACGGCCTTGACGGGGGTTCGGGTCCGCGGCGAGACGGAGTGCCACCAGTGGGAGCCCGGCATCGCCCCGTCGCGCGAGAAGGCAAAAATCTGCCGGGTGTTGCTGGTCATATTCGCCAGACCACAGAAGAGCATGGCGCCGATCACGATGAGCAACAGCACTTTGGCCGTACCGGTGCCCAGCGCATCGATGAGGATCTGCACCGGCGGTGCGTCGGCATTCGCTTCCTTGCCGTAGTCACGGATCGCGTAGACCAGGGCCAGCATGAGGATCAGGCCCGTCACCGCTGAGTAGCCGATGGCCCGCATGATCCCGCGCGGCGCGTTGACGGTTGCCTGCACCGTTTCCTCGGACATGTGGAAACTGCCGTCGAATCCGGTGAAGGTCCAGCTCGTGACGAGAAGGCCGAGCATTCCGCCGTAGAAGGCGTTGGTGAATCCCGTGTCGTTGACGAAATGCGTGACGAACGACGGCGACTGGTGGTGGGAGGGTTCGACGGCCAGCACCGTCACGATCACCACCATGCCGATCAGCAGCCACCACACCGAGATCCGGTTCATCACCGCGACGAGCTGCACCGTGTAGGTGTTGGCCAGCGCCTGGACCACCAGGATGGCTGCGGTGATGAGGACGGTGCGCTCGCCGGTCACGTGGTACGAGGGCCACTGCATCGCTAAGAACGCCTGGATGAAGGTGGCCGCGGCGTAGCCGGTGGCCGCGGTGCCGCCGACCTGGCCGACGAAGTTCAGCCAGCCGGTGTACCAGGACCAGGCCCCGCGGTGTCGTTTGGCGAGCTTTCCGGCGGAAAAATACAGGGCGCCGCTGGTCGGGTAAGCGGAAGCGATTTCGGCCATTGATGCGCCGACGAACAGGACCATGATGGAGACCGCGATCCAGCCGAACACCAAAATGCGCGGTCCGCCGGCCGACATGCCGAACCCGAAGGAGGAGAAGATGCCGGAGATAATGTTGATGATGGTGAAGGATATCGCGAAATTATCAAAGGCTCGAAAGCGCCGAGTCAGTTTGCGCGGATATCCCATCGCATGCAGCGTCGCATCGTCATCGAGTGGCCCCGGCGTACCGGGACGACTCGTGGGCGTACGAGCGCGAAATGCGTGGTCGGACACGATCGAGACCTTTCTTGGGGGTGGGAGAAAGACCTCGCCGCGCGGCTGCCGAACTGCCCCGCGACGGACGTACTCGGAGGGAAGTCAGGGAGCGCCGGGGACCGGGAGGCCGCATTGCCGCCGGGCCCGGCTGAGCTGGTCCGCCGGATCGCCGAACACGCTCCAGGGCATGCGCGATGCGTACGGGCCCATCGCGGTGAAGACGGCCCTGGCCTCGAAGGTCCGCCCGGCCATCACCAACGCGTGGGCCAGATAGGCCAGGTCGAGCACGGGCGTGAAGCGGCCGGCGGCCACGTGCGGGAACCAGTACTGGTAGACGCTGAGCGCGGTCGTCCGCCACTGGGGCTCCTCCCAGACCCGGTCCGCCAGCGGAGAGGCGGTCTTGGCGACGTAGTGCCCCTCCACGAGCGTCACCAGCGGCAGCAGGCGCAGCGCGGAGGAGGCCGGCGCGCGCTGTCCGAGGAAGGCGGCGACGTCCCAGGCGGCGTTGGCCGAACCGCCGTTGCGGGCGAAGAAGAACGCCAGGAACCTGTGGTGCGCCTCCCGGTGCCAGGGGTCGAGCCGCAGGATGCGGGCGAACAGGTACCAGGGGCCCGGGGGAGCGGTGAGCAGACCGCGCGGTGCCGGATCGCGCGCCTGGTGCAGATGGGCCAGGCCCAGCAGGGCGACCCAGGGCGTCGGGTCGTGCGGGGCCATCTCGGCGGCCCGCTCGCACGCCGCGGTGGCGATGCGGCCGAGCGCGGTGGCCCTGCGGTCGCGGTCGTCGGCGGCCCGTGCGGCGCGCAGCACCGCGACCCTGGCCCACAGCAACGTGGCCTCCGGACTCGGCTCTTCGGCCAGCCAGCGTTCGGTGAGGTCGGAGTCGGCTGCCTCGGAGGCCAGGACGAGCGCCCGGTGGGCGCGGAGGCCGAAGTCGCCGTCCGCCTCCCGCAGCGCCTCGCGCGCGCTCCAGTAGCGCCCGGCCCGCACGTCCACGCAGGCGCTGGCGAGTTGACGGTCATCGGCCGCCGGATGCCACACGTACTGTCCCTCGAATACGCCCGCGGACATGCTCTCCTGCCGTTCCTGTCGACGACTCCACCCACCCGCACCTCCTGCCCGTGCCACATTCAGGCCCGAAATCGCACGGACGTAACTGGCGGCAGGGGCCACACCATACTCAGCATCACAACGGATCGAAACGGGTCACCCACATGAGCTGGTTTCCCGTCAGTTATCGCTCAGCGGGCGCGGGTTGGGATCGGTGAATCCCGAGGCTTTTCTGTCACAAGCTGACTTGAATTATGTGTTTGGCATATGCAAAACGACTTGCTCACGGCAACGCTGTTCGCTTTGCGCTGAGTTCAATGCGGCGTTCAACAGATGCCGTATCGGGGGAGCCGCGGAACGGTGGCGCAATCCGTCACGCGGGTTGTGCGGGGTTGTGCCGTGGGGGCCGGTCGTGCGGGTCTGGTCGTACGGGTTGACTGTGGGGGCGGGCGGGCGGGCGTTGGGCGGGCCTGTGGGGCGGGCCGCGGGGCCAGTCGTGCGCGGGGCCCGGGCCCGGCCTGCTGAGACATGGCGCGGGCCCTCGTCCCACGGGGGGAGTGGCGTGGGAGTCAGGCGCGTCGGTGCCAGCACAGCCGAAGGCCCGCCGACAGCGGGTGTCGACGGGCCGGTGGTGGCAGTCCCGTGTGCGCGGTGCGCCCGGTGCTCGCGACGGGCGAGTCGGGTGCGGGCGAGCGGGGGCGCCGGGTCCGCTGAGGTTACGGGGGTTGGGGCGCGGAGTATGCGGAGTACGGGGCCGCGGGGTCAGCTTCCGGTCAGATCCCGGAAGCGCTCGAAGGTCTCGGTGCCCTCGTCGTCCCAGACGATGGTGAGCGTGTTCCCGTTCAGCGTGACGTCGCCGCCCAGGTCCTTGTCCTTCTTGCCGTCGCGCTCGCACAGCAGCGCCAGCCGCCAGGACTTGCCCGGAGTGCGCTCCTCGCGCAACCCCTTGCACTGGAGACCGCCCTTGACCATCGCGGCGCCGTCCCGCCCCGCCGTCTCGGAACCCTGCCCGCCCTTGGCCATCGCCAGCATCCGACCGTCCTTGGTCGAGCGCCACACGCCCTCGATACCGGAGCCGGTGGGGCCGAGGTCGGACGGGCTCGGCAGGGCGGTCGGGCTCTCGCTCGGGAGCACCTCGTCCGGCGTCGTCGACGGCTGCGCGGTGGGCGTGGGCGTGGGGTTCGCGTCCTCGCTCTGCTGGGCCACCGGCTTCTTGTCGCCGCCGTCATCGCCGCGGGTGGCGAGGAAGACGCCGCCGGCTATCGCCAGCAGCGCCACCACCACACCGCCCACGATCCACGCGGTCTTGCGCCGCCCGCCACCGTCGCCCGGCGGCGGCGGATACCCGCCGTAGGGCTGCTGCGGAGCCCCGTAAGGACCCGGCTGCGGTGCCCCGTAAGTCCCGGGCTGCTGAGGCGCCCCATAGGGCCCCGGCGGCTGTCCGTAGGGCGCGCCCGGTCCGCCCTGCGGGTCCTGGCCGGGCGGCGGGCCGTACGGCGCGGGCTGGCCGGGCTGGGAGCCCTGTCCGTACGCCGGGGCGCCCTGGTCCTGCGGCCCCCCGTAGCCGTAGCCGGGCTGGCCGGCGGGGGGTTGGTACGGGCCGGGCTGCGGCGGCGGTGGTGGCTGCCCGGGGCCGGGCGGGGGCGGTGCGCCGAAGCCGCCCTGAGGTGGCTCGTGGGGAGGCTGAGTCATCGGCGTGCTCCTCTGTGTGCGGACCGGGTCAGCGTACCGCCGTACGGGCTACCGGCCGAGGTGCGTACCGGGCCGCTCCGGCGCAGCAGCACGGCGCACCACGACATCGGTCGCGGCCGGCCCCCCCACCCGCCCCGCCCCCCGCCGCCCCCCCCCCCCCCCCGCCCGCGCGGCGCCCCGCCAGCCCCGTACCGCCTGCCCTACGCCGCGCGCCGGTTGAGCGCCACCATCGCCAGACAGGTCGCCGCCGACAGCACCGCACCGGCCAGCATCAGGGTCGGCATGGCGAACGTCCCCGAGAGCAGGGAGAGCACGTACGGCGCGAACATGCCCAGGTAGGCCACGGTCCAGAAGTACGCCGTGAGCCTGGCCAGCCGCTCCGGCGGGGCCATCGCCGCGACCTCCGTCAGCGCGTAGGTGAGCGCGAGCCCGTACCCGGCCCCGAGCAGCGCGCCGGACAGCAGCGCCAGCGCGGGCTGCTCCAGGGCGGCTGCCGGCGCGGCCACCACCAGGCCCACCGTGGTGACCAGCAGCCCCGTGACGGCCGTGGCCAGCCGGTTGCGGGCGGCGAGGCGGCGGGCCAGCGGCTGGACGAGCAGCCCGGCACCCGGCACCACGGCCGTGGTGATGCCCGCGTACACGGTCTGCCAGCCGGTGAGCCCGTCGTCCACCAGGCCGGGCAGCGTGGCGAAGCCGACGGCCGGCGCGGCGAACACCCAGGGGGCCAGCACCGCGACCGCGCGCAGGAACCGTCGCCGGTGAGCCGCTGGCGGCGCACCGGTCACCGGGCCGGCGGCTGGCGATGGCGATGCACCGGTGGGGTGCGCGGCCGGCCGGGCGCCCCGGGACTCGGGGACCCGCAGCGCGGCCAGGCCCGCGACGACCGCGAGCACCACATGCGGTAGGTAGGCGGTCACCATCGGCCGCGGCGCCCACTGCGCGATCATCGAGGCGATCAGGCCGCCGGAGGCGAACCCGGCTGAGACGAAGAGCCCGGCGCGCTTGGCCGCGGCACCCGGGGGCGTGTCGGGGGAGAACGGCGCCGATGAGAGTTCCTTGACCCAGGCGCTGCCCGCGGCCAACAGCGCCCCCGCGCCGACGCCGGTCAGGAAGCGGCCGGGCAGCAACAGCGCGTGCACCCCGCTGCCGGCCATCAGCAGCACGCTGGAGAGCAGGTTGACGGTGAGCGCGGTGAGGGCCACCGGTCGGCGGCCGAGCCGGTCGGCGAGCGGCCCGCCGACGAGCAGCCCGGGCACGAGCCCGACCACGTAGATGGCGAACAGGCCGGTCACGGCGGACTCGGACAGCCCCAGGTTCGAACGGTAGGCGCCGAGCAGCGCGGAGTACTGGTTGGCGCTCCAGCCCGAGGCCATCATCAGCCAGCCCGCGCGGAGCCCGTAGCGGGCGGCGGGGGGGGGCCCCGCCGGGCCGGGCGAGGGCCGCCCGCCCTGCGTCTGCTGGTGGTTGGTGGTGGTGCTCATGGCGCCAGTTGTACGAGCGGGCGAGCGGGGGGCGCCGCCCCCCTTCACGAATCGTGAAGGCCGGGCGCCCGCCGGCGCGCGCCCTGCCTAGGGTGGTGGCCATGGACCTCCGCTTGCTGTCGTCGTTCTTGGCGGTCGTCGAGGAAGGCCACTTCGGGCGGGCGGCGGCGCGGCTCTTCCTCTCGCCACCCGCCGTCACCCAGCACGTGCGGCGCCTGGAGAGCGAGGTCGGCGCCCGCCTGCTGCACCGCAACCCGGTCTCCCTGACCCCGGCCGGCGCCCGTCTGGTCGGCCACGCCCGCACCCTGCTGGCCGTGGCGAACGCGGCGATGGACGACATGGCCGAACTGGCCCAGGAGCGGGAGGCCGCCGCCGTACGGCCGCTGCGCGTGGGGATCATGGGGCACGGCTCGGCGGAGCTGACCCCGGCCGCGCTGAGCGCCTACCGGCGGGCCAGGCCGGAGGTCCCGGTCGAACTGCGGCAACTCGACTTCACCGAGCACGTCACAGCGCTGGTCGAGGACAGCGTGGACGTGGCCTTCGTCCGCCCGCCGCCGGAGGACGAGCGGATCACGACCGACGTGCTGACCACCGAGCAGCGGATCGTGGCCGTGCACGAGAGCTCGCCGCTGGCGGACGCCCGGGACCTCGGCGTACGGGTCGCCGACGTCGCCGACCTGCCGTTCTTCCGGATACCGCCGCACACGCCGCGCCACTTCGCGGACTACCTCTACTTCAACGACGAGGCACAGCGCCGGAGCAGGGACTACGCGCTCACCCCGCAGGAGGTGCTGACCGGGGTCGTCACCGGGCGCGCCGCGGGCTCGGGCCTCAAGTCCTTCGCGCGCTACTACGGCTGGCCCGGCGCGGTCTTCGTACCGGTGCTTGACGCGCCGTGGGAGAACAGTTGCCTGGCGATCCGGGCCGACGAGGTCAATCCGGAGGTCCGCATCTTCCGCGCCCTGACCATCGCACTCGCCCAGGAACTCGGCCCGTTCGTCGCCCGCTGAACCGGGAGGGCCCGGGGTCCTGCCCCGTGCACGCCGCGCGCCGACCCCCGTGCGCCGCGCCGCACCACGGACCGGCCCCCGAGACCGGCGCACCGGCCGTACGGAGCGGCCCCCGGGTCCTTTCGGTCACCCGACCGCCGTGCTCAGCGGTAGCCGACCTCCCCGTACGCCGCGGTGCGCTGCACGGGCACCGGTCGCGGGATCGGGTACGCGTAGGCGGTGCGGACCGGCGGGCGGGCGGCCCGCTGCCGGGCCCGGGCCTGGGCGACGGCCAGCCGCAGCACCCGCACGTCGGCCAGCCGCCCGCTGCCGTCCGGCAGCGAGATCCACAGCGCGCGGTGCCCGTTCGGCGGATGGCGCGGATGCGGCATCACCAGCCAGTCGTCGTGGCTGAGCACCGTGACGGCCGGATCGCCCCAGCGGTCGGCGCTGCCGGGGGCCACCGGGATGTAGACGAGCTGACTGTCCAGGTCGCACAGGAGCGGCACGCCGTCCAGGTCGGTGCGTTGTTCGGCGGTCAGTTCCTCCGAGGCCGCGGCGGCCAGCGTGCAGGGCAGGGCCACGGCGTCCCAGCCGTGGCCGGCGGGCACCAGTGCCGTGTTGCGCGGCGGGCGCTGCCATTCGGCCGCGAGCCGATCGGGGCGCGGGTGTGACGCAGTGATCCACCGTTCGGCTGCACCGGCCCGCTCCGGGGTCAGGGCCGGTTGCCGCGGCTGGCCGTCCTGCGAGAACCATTGCGCCAGCCGCTCTCGGGCGGGGTAGCGGGCCATGTGTCCTCCGGGGGCCTTCCCGCGTGCGGGTGGTCACTGCCGCGGTGGGAAGGCACGTGAGTGGGTGAGCCCGCGCGGGGTGACGGGCACGGCGCCTGGGGCTCGGTACGTCTCCGTCTCGTGTGTCCCAGGCCACCACCCACTATGGTGAGGTGAAAAGTCAGAATGCAAGTCCAGTTTGCAAATTGCAGTTCAGCGAGGAGGGACGGATTGGCCGCCGGCGATCCCCCAGAGGTGCTTCGGCAGATCCTGGGAGCCCAGCTCAAGGAGCTCCGCGAGAGCGCGGGCAGGTCGTATCTCGAAGCGGCCAAGGCAGTGGGTGTCAGTGAAGCCACGATCCGCCGTATGGAGGCGGGCCAGGCCACGCGCTATCTGCGCGCGTCCCTGATGGCCCTCCTCGACTGCTACGGCGTGACCGCGCGCGAGAAGGCCGACGCCGTCCAGCGGCTCGCGGACGAGGCCAGCCAGCCGAGCTGGTGGCACCCCTACCGGGACGTGGCCCCCGAATGGCTGCGCACCCGCATCGGCCTCGACGAGGCGGCCCAGCTCATCCGCGGCTACGCCCCGCAGCACGTGCCCGACCTCCTCCAGACCGAGGAGTACGCCAGGGCGCTGTTGCACGCGGACGACCCGCTGGCCGCGCCCGACCCCGAGCGCACCGAACGGCGCGTCGAGCTGCGGATGCGCCGCCAGGCGCTGCTCGCCCGCGACGAGCCGCCCCGGCTGTGGATCGTCATGGACGAGACGGTGCTGCGCTGGCCCGTCGGCGGCCCCAAGGTGATGCGCGACCAGGTCGAGCGCCTCCTCGACCTCTCGGGGCTACCGCACGTGACGTTGCAGGTCATGCCGTACGAACTGGGCCCCCACCTGGCAGCCGGCGCCGGCGCCTTCACCGTCTTCCGGGTCCGCGCCCGCGAACTGCCCGACATCGTCTCCACCGAAAACGGACTCACCGCGCCCACCATCGACACCAAGCGGGAGAACGTCGCCCGGTACCAGGCGGCTTTGGACCACGTGTGTGCCCAAGCGCTTCAGGCGAGCGCATCGCGCGACCGCCTGGCGGAGCTTCACGCACACTGGAGCGACGCCCCCCACGGCACAGGAGGATGACGGTGACGTACGAGCCGCCACAGATCACCGCAGAGGACGTCCCGCCCCCACCCACTGCGGCGACCGCAGCGGCCACGACGGCCGACGCCCCCGTCGTCACCGATCAGGCGCCGGCGCAGGGCCCGCCCTCCGCGCCACTGCACGGCTCGGGGCTGATGCTGGGCACCGCCCACTCGGCCCGCATGTACGACTACTTTCTCGGCGGCAAGGACAATTTCCAACCGGACTGGGAGGCGGCCGAGCGGGTCCTCCAGGTGCTCCCGACGGCCCGGACCATCGCCCGCACCAACCGGGCGTTCCTGCACCGCGCCGTCGAGTACCTCACCCGTACGGCGGGGATCACCCAGTTCCTCGACATCGGCACCGGCATCCCCACCGAGCCCAACCTGCACCAGGTCGCCCAGGGCGCGCTGCCCGAGGCGCGGGTCGTCTACGTCGACAACGACCCGCTGGTGCTGGCCCATGCGCGCGCTCTGCTCCGCAGCAGCGAGCAGGGGCGCACCAGCTACCTCCAGGCCGACCTGTGCGACCCCGCGGCCATCATCGGCTCCCGCGAGGTCCGGGAGACCTTCGACCCGGCCCGGCCGGTGGCCCTGACCCTGATCTCGGTCCTGCACTTCCTGCCGCCGGAGCACGACCCGTACGCGATCGTCGAGGAGCTGCTGGCCGCGCTGCCCGCCGGTTCGTACCTGGCGCTGTCCTACGCCACGACCGACTTCGCCCCCGCGGAGATGGCTCGCGCGGCGGAGGTCTACCACCAGTCGGGCGTGGCCCTGCGGCAGGGCACCAAGGCCGATGCCCTGCGCTTCTTCGACGGGCTTGAGTTGGTCGAGCCCGGGGTGGCCCCGATCCACCGTTGGCGGCCCGATCCCGGGGCGGGCAGCCAGCTCACCGACGCGGACATCTCGATGTACGGCGGAGTGGCCCGCAAGCGCTGAGCGGACGGTCCGCCGGCGCGGCGCGGTCCGGGTGGCTGTCCGATGATTGGGTTGTCAGCGGTGCTGCGGGCCGGCGCCGTGGCCGACCGTGTGCGGGCGGCGGTGAAGCGGGCGGGTGGACGGCGGCTGGGGCGCAGCCGGCCCGAGCGCGCCCGCGGCCACCGGGCGCCGGCACCGGCAGGCTCGCCGGCACCGGCAAGCGGTCAACCCTCCGCCACCGCATCCAGATAGACCCACTGCCCGTCCTCGCGTACGAAGCGGCTGACCTCGTGCTGGCTGTGCGCGCGCCCGGCCACCGTGAAGTGGGCGCGGAACTCGACGGTGCCCTCGGTGTGGAAGGCGCTGCCGGCCGTGCTGCCGAGCACGTCGAGGCCGGTCCACTGCTGGGCCGGCTCGAAGTCGACGCTGCCGGGTCGGGTGCTGGAGTGCCAGCTCCGCAGTAGGTAGGCGGCGTCCTGTACGACGAAGGCGCTGTACCGCGAGCGCATCAGTCGCTCCGCCGTGCCGGCCGTGGCGCGCCCGGAGTGCAGGGCGCCGCAGCACGCCTGGTAGGGGTCACCGCCGCCGCAGGGGCAGGGCGAGTCGGGCCCCCCCGCGGGCCCGGGGGCCCGGGTGGGGGCGGGGAGGCGGCGGGGGGGGGTCTTGGGCCGCCCCCCATTCTCCCCGCCGCTGCCTGTGCCGGTGTACGTGCTGCTGCCCGCGCCGCTGTCCTGCCGCTGCGCCGTCGCGCACTGCCGGCCGACCCCGGGGCACGGGGGCGGTGCGATGGCCGGCCTCAGGCGTACATCAGCGACCCGGGTGTGGTGAGCCGCTCCCCGGTCTCCAACCACGTCTTGAGGCCGGAGACGACCATGGGCCAGCCCCCGTAGAGCTGTTCGCTCGCGTCCGCAGGGAGCTGGTCGTAGGTGAGCAGCAGCCGACAGGAGTCGGCGACGGGCTCGATCTCCCAGGTCACGCGCGAGGTGCCGGCGTTGCGCACGTCCTCGTCCCACAGCGCCACCATGCTCTGTACGAGCCGGCGCGGCGGCTCCACCTCCAGGTTGACCCCCTCGCACAGCGGCCCGTCGGCGCGCGGGTTGACCAACTCGTACCGGGAGCCCGGCGTCCAGTCCGAGGTGATCCGGGAACCGAAGTGGTAGACGGCCCGGATCTCGGGGTCGGTCAGGGCCGTCCACAGACGGTCCGGGGTGGTGCGGATGTAGCTCTCGAAGACCTTCTCCACGGAACTCTCCCCACGGCGATCGGCCGGCAGGCCGTATGTGCCGGTCCGCGGCCGTGCGTACTGGCCCACGGTCGTGGGCGAGCCGGGCGGGGCCGGGCCGGGGAAGCGCGGCGGTGCGCTCGCGCGCCGCGCGCCGACGGCCGGGCCGGGCCCGCGTCCGTAGCTTCACATGCCGTACGGCTCCCGAGCGCGGCACCGCGCGGTGCCGTGTGTCGGTGCGCGAGGCGGCTACGGGCCTGGCCCGGGCCCGTACGGGAGTGCGCTGGCGGGGTGCTGACGGGGCACCGGAGGAGTCGGACACACAAGAAGGGGCCGGAGGAGCCAGCCGGGCCGGAGGGGCCGGGGGAGAGGTGCACAAGGGCGGCCAGGGGAGGGTGAGGGGGCGCGGGGTACGCGTTCGGCAAAGGTGGCAAGTCGGGCGGCGACGGGCCGGAACGCGTCATCCTTGCGTCCAGTACACGTCAAGTACGGGCCAAGTATGCGCCAAGAGACGGTGGTCTTCCGGACACTTCCAGGGTGCGTCGCGCGCGAGGACGGGGCGGCCGGGGTAGCGGTGTTTCCCCCGGGTTTCCCGCGGAGTGCGGCGCTCGACGGCCATCGGACGCTGCGGAATCGGCGTCGACGGACGGGGCGGCGCAGGGCTGCCAGGTGGTGCGTTGGTTTTCGGCCGCCGCGGGGTCTATCCGGATTGCCATGTGCACGACTCTTGTAGTTGGTCTAGGCCAATGCGACCCTGCCTCTGAACACCCCTGCGGGGACGCCGTGTCGAGCACTGCCCCTGCCCGATGCGCTCCACAGGGCGTGTGTTGCCCCATGAGTAGATCTTTTTTCGCTTGTGTTCCCCCACAGTTGGAGAATGGAGCCCCTGATGTCCACTCGACGCAAGGCCGCTTCCCTGGGTGCGGTCGGCGCCGCCACGGCGCTGCTCGTCACCTTTAACCCCGGCCAGGCGAGTGCTCACGGCACGATGTTCAACCCGGTGAGCCGCGTTGCCGTTTGTTACGGAGAGGGCCCCGAGGGTCCCAAGTCGCAGGTGTGCAAGGACCTCGTCGCCGCGAGCGGCACCCAGCCGCTCTACGACTGGAACGAGGTCAACATTGCCAACGCCAATGGTCAGCACCAGAAGTTGATTCCCGATGGCAAGCTCTGCTCGGCCAACCGTGAGAAGTACAAGGCGCTCGACTGGGCCCGTACCGACTGGCCGACCACCCCGGTCTCCGCGGGCGCTTTCAACTTCCGTTACCGCGTGACCGCCGCGCACCCCGGCACGATGACCGTTTACATCACCAAGGAGGGCTACGACCCCACGAAGCCCTTGAAGTGGTCGGACCTGGAGACCACCCCGGTCGCCAAGGCCAACGTTGCCAGGACCGCGCCCAGCGGCTATTACGAGTTCACCGGCAACCTGCCCAACCGGACGGGTCGTCACCTCCTTTACAAGGTCTGGCAGCGCAACGACAGCCCTGAGGCGTTCTACAGCTGCTCCGACGTCTCCTTCGGCGGTGCCCAGCAGGCCGCCGCCAAGGCGCCGACCCAGCAGCAGATCGATGCCGGTGCTTCCAAGTCGACCGTGAGCCACCACGGCCACGGCGGTGACGTCCCCGGTGAGCGGGCCGCCGCCAACAAGGTTGCCGCCCAGGACGGTGCCGTCGCCCTGAACGCGGAGAACACCGCCGCCGCCACGGGCGGCGACAGCGCGATGCCGCAGATGCTCGCGGGCACCGCGGCCGTCGGCATGACGGCCGCCTGCTTCCTGTACTTCCGTCGTCGCCGGGCCTGATCCCACAGGTCCCCTGACCCGGGGTCCGGGCGCGCCACCTCCCGTGCGCCGGACCCTTCCGGGGCGCAGTCCGCGCCCACCAGCCGCGGGGCCCGGGGGGCCCCCCGGCCCCCCGGGGGGGGCGGGGGCCGGGGCGGGGGGGGGCGGGCGGCGGGGGGGGCGGCGCGCCCCGCCCCCGCCCGGGGGGGGGGCGCCGCCCCCCCCCCCCCCCCCCCCCCCGCTGGTCTGTGCCGGGCGACCGGCGGCGCAGTGGCCGCCGGGTCCCTCCTCCCATTCACCTCGCGCGCGTAGCGCTCATGCCGCGCGCGTGTCGTTCACGATGAGTGCAGCCACACGCGGAGTTGACCGAGTACGTCGAAGCCGCTGGCGAGCGCCGGTACGAGGGCGTCCCCGTGCTCGTACCCGACGAGCGGGCGGCCGGGGAAGTGGCGGGCCGCTGCGGCGATCGTCGCGGCCCAGACGGCGCCGGCGTCCTCCGGATCGACCGCGAACAGGTTGGACAGCCCGACCACGCCCGCGCCGAGGTTCAGCACGGCACCACCACACAGCCCGGCCCCCCGGTACAGGCCGAGCACCCGCACGGACGGGTGGTCGAGCAGCGCCGGCCGGAACACCTCGGGGCCCGATTCGTCGCCGTGCCAGGCGGACTGCCAGGTGCGGAGCTCGGCGGCCGTGGTGACTGGCTCGGCACGCAGGGGCGGCGCCGTCGTGCCGGCCGCGACATCCGCCGGGCGGTGGATCCACTGCGCGGTGAAGAGCTCGACGAAGCCTTCCGGCGCGAGGTCGAGCGTGGCGAAGCTGTCTTTGATCGAACAGTCGGGCGTGGCCGTGTCGACCGCCGCCAGCACGTCGGCGGGCACCGCACCGGGATGCAGCGTGACGGCGTCGGGGTAGTACGGCGGCGTGCGCCGGGCGCTGCTCCACGCCGCGTCGCCGAAGCGGCTCGGCACGCCGTGGGAGTGGCAGACGGCGGCACACCAGTCGGCGTTGTTGCGCGCCGCCGCGGCCAGGACGGGGGACGTCTCGGTGGGGATCACCCCGGAAGGTTGACATCGCTCGGGCCGGGCCGCACGTGTGTTTTCCCGCCTCGGGGGTCGTCGTGGCCCGCAGCACCCGGCCGGCTCCCGCGGGGCCGCCCGCCAGGGCCCGGCCGGCGCGGTGCTACGCGTCCGTATCGGCCGCCGCGCGCTCGTGCGCGTGCTTGAGCGCCGAGCGGCCGACCGGCACCTGCGGGCCGGTGATCGTCGCCCAGTACGGATGGGTGATGACGGTCTCGGCCAGCTCCCGCTCCCGCGCGCGCAACTGGGTCACCTCGGCCTGCTCGGTCTCCGACCAGCCGGGGGAGTCCGGTCGCTCGCGGGGCCGCCACAGATCACGGTCCGCGAATCCGGCCGCGGGCTCCACCGACCACGACAGCTCCTCGTACCGCGCCAGTAGGCGGGCACGGACCTGGTGCAGCTCCTCCTGGGCCGCCAGAAGATCCTCGGGAAACGCAAACGATTCGGCCATGCCAAGAATGATACGACTGTTCGAATAAAGCTGGCGCTAGCCACGCCGGCCAGCGGCGCACCGTGCCCCGAACAGCGGCTCCGAGCGGCGCCCTCGCACCGCCGAACCGCCGCATCCGGCCACCGGCGCCCGCGCGTGGCCGTGCGCACGGGGCCGGTGCGGAGATGCGCACGGTGGTGCGCGGTCGCAGGCTGGAGGCATGGACGAGACGAACCGGCGCGAGCTGCCCCGGGTGGTCGTCTACCCGCCGCTCGACGGGCGCCGACGTGTCACCATCGACGGCCGCGACGTCGGGGTGGCCGTGGCGCCGGACGAGGTGGCGCTCATGATGCGCCGGGCCGGAGTGCCGGCGGACCGGATCGCCCTCGACGATCCGGACCTGGTCGAATGGCAGGGCGGCGGCCGGGACGCCTGGCTGGCGGCGCCCCCGGGCTGAGCCGCGTCGTCCCTGCTTGCGTCCGCGGGCCGCGGCCTTGCGCCGGCATGGAACCGGGGCGGTGTCGTGCTGGCAGGTGGCGGGGTGCGTACGGCCTGTGGGTGGGACCGGCGGGCGAGGCGGCGACCCCCGCGCGCGCCCGCCCGGCCGCGGCGGGACGGGCGTGGCCGCCCGCGACGGGCCGCCGGTGTGCGCGAGTGGCCGAGAGGCTGCACCGTTGAGTCATGACCGAACGCGATGTGCCGCGCATTTCCACCCCTGTGCTCGTCGTGTTGCCCGTGCAGCCGGGCAGCCCGCCGTTCCGGCTGGTGGAGGTGGGCGGGGAGATGGTCGGCACGGCCAGGTCCGTGGTGGACGTGATCGTGATCGCTCAGCAGCTTGGTCTGCACGGCGTCGACCTGGACGACCCCGACTCCGTCCGCTGGGTCGGCGGCGACCAGTTCACCTGGTCCCCGCACCATGTGCTGTGACGGGACCCCACGGCGCCCCGCGACCCCTGAGCCGCACGCGCGCGCCCGCGCGAGGCTCATGCCGTTCTCGTCGGCGCGTGCCCGGTGAAGGGAAGTGGCTCTACGCGCGCGCTCTCGCGAGGTGTGCCGTACGGGAGGGCCCTGGCGTGCGAGGGCGGCCGGGCCGCCCCTCCGCTAGCCCGTCCGTGCGGTCAGCTCGGCCGCCACGCGCACCGACGCCTGCACGGTGGTCGCTATCCACGCCGCGTCCGCCCGGGACTTCGGCGCCGTGGTCACCAGTGCGGCGATGGCCTGCCCGTACCGGTCCCGCACCGCCACCCCGACCGCGCTCACCTCGTCCTCGCTCTCGGCGTGATTGACGGCGTATCCCTGCTCGCGCACGACGGCGAGATGGCCGCGCAGTTCGGTACGGGTGGCCGCGGCGCGCTCCGTGGGGGCGTCGAGCCGTTCGGACGGGTAGAGCGCGGTCAACTGCTCCTCGGTGAGCTCGGCCAGCAGCACCTTGCCGGCGGCGGTGGCGTGCGCCGGCAGGCTCCAGCCGATCCGGCTGCTCACGCGCACCGTCTGCTCGCTCTCCACGCTGTCCACGTACAGCATCTCGGTGCCGCGCCGGGTCGCCAGGTGCACGGTCTCGTCCGTGAAGTCGCGCAGTTCGATGAGCGAACTGCGGGCCATGGCCCGGATGTCCATGTTGCGCACCACCGACAGGCCGATGTCGACCAGCGCCGGTCCGGGGCGGTACGCGCGCGAGTACGCGTCCTGCTCGACGTACTCGTGGTAGCTGAGCGTGGAGAGCAGCCGGTGCACGGTCGAGCGGGAGAGGCCCATGTCCCGACTGACCTGGTTGACCCGGATCACCTGGCGGTCCTCGAAGAGGCGCAGCAGCCGCAGCACGTTGTCGACCGCGCCGATCAGACCCGCCGGCCGATCCGCCGCGGCGGCCCCCTTGTCCTGCTTGTCCTGATCGCCGGTGTGCTCCAGTGCCTCCCGCTCCTCCGCGCTCATGGACTGCACCGTAGCGCAGGAAGTCGCGCCCTCCGAGGGGGCCGGGGGAGCACCGCTGCCCCTCTTGCGGCGCCCGACGGCATGTAGCAGTATCCGGATCGGTGTTCCTCACCGTGACACGTAATCCGCGGATGCGTCCTGGTAGTTGAGCCCTCATCACCCTGACCGCGTCCGGCGACGTCGCTCCGGTCGCGGTGCGGTGGTGAGTCGGCGCGGCGCGGGTGACCTGTTACGACGTGGACCGCCTGGTGGCTCGGCGGCCACCGTCCGACACGGGGCGGATGGTGGGAGCGCGGCCACACGGGGGTGGGGTGCGTGCCCGCGCGGGGACGGACGCGCACCCGCGCCCGCCCAGTCCATCCGCACATCTGCGCCCACCCGCGCCCGTCCGCGTACCCGGTGTCCGCCCGTTGTCCCGTGGCGCTCGCGGGCCACATCGCCGTGTGAACCGACCGCGGCGGCCCGCCGGACTCTGCGGCGTGGGGGTGGCGCGCGGCGCGGCGAGCGTCCGTCGCGGCCCACGCCGTCGGCGTGTACGCCGGCCCGCCCGCGGGGCACTACCCGCCCGCGACGCGCCGCCTGACGCGATGCGTCAGCCCGTACGCACCCTTGGACTCGTCCGTTCACCCGCCCGGCTGACCTGGCGGGTATCGACTTCCGGAACGGCGCGCGGAAGCGGGGGAACGGCGCGAGGGCGGGGCCGTACATCCGTTGCGCCCGGCGCGCGGAACGGGCCGGGCGGGGGCGCGGGGTGGTTTCGGGTGGCACATTCGGACTACGGCGGCCGGCGACCGCGCCATGCTTACCCCATAGGTCCCTCCTGTGGGTGATCAACTGTTCGGCGTGTCGGTCAACTTGACGATGTGATCCGGCCAAGGGGGTGCGCCGGACCGTGCCTCCATGTGACCGTTCGAGGACGTTGAGTGATCGCCCTGGGGAGTGGGGTGGTCCACGGAGAGCTGATAGTCGACCACTGAGCAGTCGTACGACCTACCACGGCGCATGGCCCCGGCGGCTCGGCCCATCGGCCTCCATCCACAGCACGACGGGGGAGGAGCCTGAGGTGACGGGCGAAACAGGAGAAGAACCGGTCGCGGTGGTCGGATTGGCGTGTCGGCTGCCCGGGGCGAGCGGACCCGACGCCTTCTGGCGACTCCTCGCCGACGGCCGCCACGCCATCGGCGCCGCCCCGCCGGACCGTCGACCCCACCTGCCCGCCACACCTGACGGGACCGGGCCGCTCGGCGGCTACCTGGGCCAGGTCGACGGCTTCGACCCGGCCTTCTTCGGCATCTCGCCGCGCGAGGCCATCGCCATGGACCCCCAGCAACGGCTCGTACTCGAACTGGCCTGGGAGGCCCTGGAGGACGCGGGCATCGCCGCCGACACCCTCCGGGAGAGCCAGACCGGGGTGTACGTGGGCGCCATGTGGAGCGACTACGCCACGGTGCTGCACCACGACGCTCCGGCGGAGGTCTCACGGCACTCCATGACCGGCACCCACCGCAGCCTCCTCGCCAACCGCGTCTCGTACCACCTCGGCCTGCGCGGCCCCAGCCTCACCCTCGACGCCGGTCAGTCCTCCGCCCTGGTCGCCGTGCACTTGGCCGGCACCAGCCTGCGCACCGGCGAATCCGACCTCGCCCTGGTCGGCGGGGTCAACCTCATCCTGTCCGGCGCGAGCACCACCGTCTCCGAGCAACTCGGCGCGCTCTCGCCGGACGGCCGCTGCTACGTCTTCGACGCCCGCGCCAACGGCTACGTGCGCGGCGAGGGCGGCTGCGTGGCCGTGCTCAAACCGCTGCGCCGCGCGCTGGCCGACGGCGACCGGGTCTACGGCGTGGTCCACGGCAGCGCCGTCAACAACGACGGCGCGTCCGACGGCCTGACCGTGCCCAGCCGAGCCGCCCAGGAACAGGTCCTACGCCTGGCCTACGCCCGCGCGGGGCTGCCCGCGAGCGCCGCCCAGTACGTCGAACTGCACGGCACGGGCACGCCCGTCGGCGACCCGGTCGAAGCAGCCGCGCTCGGCGCCGTACTGGGCCGCGGGCGCTCCCCGCACGCCGCGCTGCGGGTGGGTTCGGCCAAGACCAACGTGGGCCATCTGGAGGGTTCGGCGGGCCTGGTCGGCCTGGTCAAGACGGTGCTCAGCCTGCACCACCGAATGCTGCCGCCCAGCCTCAACTTCCACACGGCCCACCCCGACATCCCCCTCGCCTCCCTCGGCCTCGCCGTGCAGCGCGAGTTGACGGCCTGGCCCGACCCTGACCGTCCGCTGGTCGCCGGCGTGAGCGCGTTCGGCATGGGCGGCACCAACTGTCACCTGGTGCTGGGCGAGCCACCGCGCACCACACCCGCCCCCCGGCAGGCCGGCGCCGCCCACCTCGACGGAACCGCCGCGACCCCACCGGCGGGCCGGGCCACCGAGCCACCAGCCGACGCCGAAGCGAGCCCCACCACGGAGGAGACCTGGCTTCCCTGGGTCGTCTCCGCGCGCAGCCCGCGGGCGCTGCGCGTGCAGGCACGCTCGTTGGCGGCCTGGGTGGCGCGCGAACCCGCACCCCACCCGCGCGATGTCGGCCACTCGCTCGCCACCGGGCGGACCACCTTCGAACACCGGGCGGTCGTCGTCGCCGCCGACCGGGCCGCCTTCAGCACGGCGCTGACCGCCCTCGGCCGCGGCGAGCCCGCCCCCGGCCTGTGCGAGCCACCCAGCCACGGAGCCGGGGGACCGGCGCGCCGCGTCGTCTTCGTCTTCCCTGGCCAAGGCTCACAGTGGACCGGCATGGCCACCGAACTGTGGGACCAGGCACCGCCGTTCGCCGACAGCATGAAGGCGTGCGCGCAGGCGCTCGCCGAGTTCGTCGACTGGGACCTGGAAGCGGTGCTCCGCCAGGAGCCGGGCGCGCCCTCGCTGGCGCGGGTGGACGTCGTCCAGCCCGCACTGTTCGCCGTGATGGTCTCGCTGGCCGCACTCTGGCTGGCGCACGGCGTCGGGCCGGCGGCGGTCAGCGGCGCCGCGCTGGGCGAGACGGCCGCTGCCTGCGTGGCCGGCGCGCTCTCGCTGCGCGACGCGGCCCGGGTGGTGGCGCTGCGCTCCCAGGTCATCGGCGCCCTCGCCGGGCGCGGCGCCATGGCTTCCCTCGCGCTCGGGCCCGACGAGGCCACCGAACGGATCGCCGCCTGGCCCGGCCGGCTCTCGCTGGCCACCGTCAACGGACCGGCGTCCGTGGTCGTCTCCGGCGAGGCCGAGGCCGTCACCGAACTACTGGCCCACTGCGCGGCCCAGGGCGTACGCGCCCGACGCATCCCCGTCGACTACGCCTCGCACTCCGCCCAGGTCGAAGCGGTCCGCGACCGGCTGCTACAGGCCCTCGCCGACATCAGGCCCCGCCCGGCACGCCTTCCGCTCTACTCCACCGTCACCGCACGGCCGGTGGTGGGCACCGAACTCGACCCCGCGTACTGGTACCGGAACCTCCGTGAGACCGTCAGGTTCGCGCAGACCGTCGACACGGTGCTCGACGACGGCGACGCCCTGTTCGTCGAACTGTCCCCGCACCCCGTGCTCGTGCACGGCATCGAGCAGAGCATCGAGGCCCACGGCGCCGAGCGCTCCACCGCCATCGGCACCCTGCGCCGCGCCGAGAGCGGCCCGTACCGCTTCCTGACCTCGCTCGCCGAGGCGTACGTGCACGGCACCGAGGTGGACTGGAGCGTGCCCTTCCAGGGCACCGGCGCCACCCGCGTCGACCTGCCCACCTACCCCTTCCAGCGGCAGCGCTACTGGCTCGGTCGACCGCTGCCGCACACCGAGCCCCCGGCACCGGACGGGGCGGGAGCGGCGCGCGCGGGGCTCACCGCGGCCGACGCTGACGAGCGCCACCGGGCCGTGCGCGACCTCATCCTGGCCCAGGTCTCCCAGGTCCTCGCGTACGCGCCCGACGACGTCGACGCCCGGCGGACCTTCAAGGACCTCGGTTTCGACTCGCTGGGCGCCGTCGACCTGCGCAACCGGCTCGGCCGGGCGACCGGGCTGCGGCTGCCCTCCTCGCTGCTCTTCGACCACCCCACCATCGAAGCCCTGGAACGGCACCTCAGCACCGCACTGGCCCGTGACGCCACCACCGGGCAGCGCCCCGCCGCCCCGGCGCGGCCGGCGAGCCCACCGGCGGCAGCGGGCGACGACGACGCCATCGCCATCGTCGGCATGGCCTGCCGCTATCCGGGCGACGTCAGCTCGCCCGACGACCTCTGGCGCCTGGTTGCCGACGGCCGCGACGCCATCACCGGCTTCCCCACCGGGCGCGGTTGGGACGAGGGCCTGTACGACCCGGACCCGGAGCGGCCGGGCAAGAGCTACGCCAGACAAGGCGGGTTCCTGCACGACGCGGGCCGGTTCGACGCGGCGTTCTTCGGCATCTCGCCGCGCGAAGCGCGCAGCATGGACCCGCAGCAGCGGCTGCTGCTCGAAGTGGCCTGGGAGGCCACGGAGCGGGCCGGACTCGACCCCACCACCCTGCGCGACGGTGCCACCGGCGTCTTCGTCGGCGGCCCCGGGCTCGCCTACGGCCCGCGCCTGCCCGACGCGCCCGAAGGCGTGGAAGGGCACGTACTGACCGGCGGACACACCAGCGTCCTCTCCGGCCGCATCGCCTACCACCTCGGACTGACCGGGCCGGCCGTCACCGTGGACACCGCCTGTTCGTCCTCGCTGGTCGCCCTGCACCTGGCGGTCCGCTCGCTGCGGCAGGGCGAGACCGGGCGCGCGCGGGCCGGCGGCGCGACCGTGATGGCGACGCCCGGCATGTTCCTCGAATTCTCCCGGCAGCGCGGCCTGGCGCCCGACGGCCGCTGCAAGCCCTTCGACGCGGCGGCGGACGGCACCGGCTGGGCCGAGGGTGTCGGCCTGCTCGTACTCGAACGCGTACGGGACGCCCACCGCAACGGCCACCGGGTGCTCGCCGTGGTGCGCGGCACCGCGGTGAACCAGGACGGTGCCTCCAACGGCCTCACCGCACCCAACGGACCCGCGCAGCAGCGGGTGATCCGACAGGCCCTGGCCGACGCCCCGCTGGCGGCGGCCGACGTCGACGTGGTCGAGGCGCACGGCACCGGCACCGCACTCGGCGACCCCATCGAGGCCGAGGCGGTGCTCGCCACCTACGGCCGCAGCCGCCACCCGGCCGACCCGGTCTACCTGGGCTCGCTCAAGTCCAACCTGGGACACACCCAGTCCGCGGCCGGCGTCGGCGGCATCATCAAGATGGTGCAGGCCATCCGCCACGGCCTGCTGCCCAAAACCCTGCACCTGCGCGCGCCGTCCCCGCACGTCGACTGGGACACCGGGGCGGTGGCCCTGTTGACCGAGGCCCGTCCGTGGCCGCGCACCGCCCGCCCGCGCCGCGCGGCGATCTCCTCGTTCGGCATCAGCGGCACCAACGCCCATGTCGTCATCGAAGAACCATCCGCCACCGCGGTCCCGCCGCTCGTGGCGGAGGCCGTCCCCGCTGTGGAAGCCGCCCCTGCTGCGGAAGCCAACTCCGCACCCCCCAGCGCCGCCCCGCCCACGGACGTCCCCGCGCCCCCGCGCCCCCGCGCGTACGGCCCCGATCTGCCGCTGGCCTGGCCGGTATCGGCACGCAGCCAGGACGCACTGCGGGCCCAGGCCGCCCGGCTGCGGGACTTCCACCCCAGCAGCGGCACCGCCGACACCGCGCCCACCTCCGTACCCGCTGTCGATACCGCCGGTACTGCTGATTCCGTCGGTGCCGCCGCGGCTGCCGCCGGGAGCCCCGACGGGGGCGTTGCCGAGCGTCTGGCCGGTGGTGTGGGCGCCGGCCATGGCCGGCCAAGCGCAGCGGACATCGGGTTCTCGCTCGCCAGCACCCGAACCGCCTTCGACCAGCGGGCCGTCATCATCGGCACGTCCCCGACGGACTTCCACGCCGGGCTCGACGCACTGGCGCGCGGCGACAGCGCGCCGAACGTGATCCGCGGTGCGGCCACTCACGCCGGCAGCACCGCGTTCCTCTTCTCCGGTCAGGGCTCCCAACGTGCGGGAATGGGGAGCGAGTTGTATGCGACCCACCCCGTCTTCGCGTACGCCCTGGACGAGGCGTGCAGCGCTCTCGACCGGCATCTGGAAAGCCCGTTGCGGGCGGTGATGTTCGCAACCGAGCAGCCGGCCACCGGCGGCCAGGACACGGGCCCGACGCCTGACCAGGGCGCGGGCCCCGCACCCGACTGGGACGGCGCCACGCTGCATCAGACGGCCTACGCCCAACCGGCGCTCTTCGCCTATCAGGTGGCGCTCCACCGGCTCCTTGAGCATCACGGGCTGCGCCCCGATGCAGTCGCCGGGCACTCGGTCGGCGAGCTCGCCGCCGCCCATGTCGTCGGCGTGCTCTCGCTTACCGACGCCGCCGCGCTGGTCGCGGCCCGGGCCCGGCTGATGCAGCAGGCCCGCCCCGGGGGCGCGATGGTCGCCGTGCAGGCGACGGAGCAGGAAGTGCTGGACTCCCTGGTGGCGCACGCGGGCCGGTTGTCGGTGGCGGCGGTCAACGGGCCGAGCGCCGTCGTCGTCTCCGGCGACACGGAAGCCGCCGTCGCACTCGCCGCACACTGGCGCGCGCGCGGACGCAAGACCCGCCGCCTGCGGGTCAGCCACGCCTTCCACTCCGCGCACATGGATGCGGCCCTCGCCCCGTTCCGGGAAGTGGCCGCCGGGCTCGACCTCGGCGCGCCGAGCCGCCCGCTGATCTCCACCGTCACCGGCCGGCAGGCCACCGCCGCGGAACTGACCTCGCCGGAGTACTGGGTGCGCCAGATCCGGGAGCCCGTGCGGTTCGGCGACGCGGTCCGGGCGCTCGAAGTGCGGGGCACCACCACCTTCATCGAGGTCGGCCCGGACGCCGTGCTCACCGCCATGGCCGACGACGCGCTCACCGTCCGTACGACCGCCGCCCGTACGACCACCGCCATCCCGCTACAACGGGCCGGCCGGCCGGAGGCCGAGACGCTCGTCGCCGGCCTGGCCCGCGCGCACGTCGTCGGCGCCCCGGTGGACCTGTCGACCTTCTTCCCCGGTGGGCGCCGGGTGGAGCTCCCCACGTATGCGTTCCAGCGCGACCACTACTGGCTCGCCCCACCGCCCCGTACGGACGCGCGCGGACTCGGCCTGGACCGTACGGACCACCTGCTGCTCTCCGCCGCCCTCCCGCTCGCCGGCCGCGAGGAGGCCGTACTGACCGGACGCCTCTCGCTGGCCAGCCACCCCTGGTTGGCCGACCACGTCATCGCCGGCCGGGTGCTGGTGCCGGGCACCGCTTTCGTCGAGCTCGCGGACGCGGCTGCGCGCCACGTCGGGGTCGCACGGGTGGCTGACCTCACGCTGGAGGCGCCGCTGCCGCTGCCGGCCCGCGGCGCGGTCCAACTCCAGGTCACGGTGGGTGCCCCGGACGCCACGGGGCAGCGCACGCTCGCCGTCCACGCCCGCCAGGACCTGCCCGACACCGGGCCTGGGGAGTGGATCCGGCACGCCAGCGGCGCCCTGGGGACAGGGCGACCAGACCAGCCGCAGCCACTCCAACCGACCCCGGCACCCTGGCCGCCGGCAGGGGCCGAGCCGATGCCCGTAGCGGACCTTTACGCCCATCTGGCCGACCACGGTTACGGTTACGGCCCGGCCTTCCACAACCTCACGGCCTGGTGGCAGGACGGCCGGGACACCCTGGTCGAGGTGCGACTGGCCGCCGGGCAGGCCGACGACGCCGAACGGTGCACCCTGCACCCTGCCCTCCTGGACGCCGTTCTCCACCCGCTCGCCGCAGCCGCCGCACGGCAGGGTGACCCGGACACCCTTCGTCTCCCCTTCGCCTGGGCCGAAGTGACCCTCACCGCGCGGGGTGCGACCGAACTGCGGGCCCGGCTCCATCCCACCGGCCCGGACACCGTGTCCCTGACCGTCACCGACCAGACCGGCGCGCCGGTGGCCGCGGTCGGCGCGCTCACGCTGCGACCGGTGCGCAGGGCGCACCTGGAGTCCGCGGGGCCCAGCCACGCCGGCCCGTTGTACACCGTGACCTGGCAGCCGCTGCCGGCCGGTACGCCCGCGGTACGGACCCGGGTACGGGCCGATGTCACGGTGTCGACCGCGGCGGACGGCGACCCGGCACCGCGCGGCGGGTCGGCCTCGGCCACAGGGGGAGGGCGGGACAACCCCCCTGCGGAGAAGACCCACATGGGCGACGAGGCCGCTGCTTCCACACGGCCACGGGCAGACGCCGACCCGACGGCGGCCGGCACGCCAGGCGGACCCCGGCCGAAGGGCCGGCACGCCGGCGCCCCTCCGGGCCTCGACCTCCGCGCGGACACCCCACACCTCAACGGTGCGCCCACCACCGACTCTCCGTCCACCGACTCTCCGCCCGGTGACTCCCCTTCCACCGCCGATGTCGTACTGCTCCGGGTGCCGGTCGCGGGTTCGACGTCGGGCCCGGCAGCAGACCCCGTACCGGCCGCGCACCACACGGTCGGGCGCGTACTGGACCACGTACGAGAGTTCCTCAGCGATGGGCAACTGGCCGATGCCCGCATGGTGGTCGTCACCAGCGGGGCCGTGGCCGTCCTCCCCGGTGAGGACGTGGCCGTGCTCGATGCCGCCCCGGTCTGGGGCCTCATCCGTTCGGCCCAGAGCGAGCACCCGGGCCGGATCACCCTGGTCGACCTCGAACGAGCAGCCGGCGACGCTGCGCTGAGCGCCGCCATCGCCAGCGGTGAACCACAGGTCGCGGTGCGCGGGGGCGAGGTGTACGTGCCGCGGGTGGCCCCCGTGCCGCCGGCGCCGAAGCCGATCCCCGCCGCGCGGAACGGGGCCGGGCCGGTAGGGGGCAGCGAACCAGCCGCAGCGCCTGGCCCCGACACCGGTTCCAGGCCCACCCCCGAGACCGCTCCTGCCACCAGGACGGCGTTCGACCCGGCGGGCACCGTACTGCTCACCGGTGGCACCGGTGGGCTCGGTGCCCTGGTCGCCCGCCACCTGGTCGCCGTGCGGGGCGTGCGCCATCTGCTTCTGGTCAGCCGGCGCGGTGCCGCCACTCCCGGCGTGCGCGAGCTGACGGCCGAACTCGCCGCGCACGGGGCCCGGGTGGCCGTCGCGGCGGCGGATGTCGCGGACCAGGAGGCGCTGTCCAAGCTGCTCGACGCCCTACCGGCCGAGCACCCGCTGACCGCCGTGATCCATGCGGCCGGCACCGTGGACGACGGCACCGTGGACGGCCTCACCGCGCAGCGGATCGCTGCGGTGCTGCGGCCCAAGGTCGACGCCGCCTGGCACCTGCACCGGCTGACTGAGGGCCGGCCGCTCGGGGCGTTCATCCTCTTCTCCTCGCTGGCCGGCCTCACCGGAGCGCCCGGGCAGGCCAACTACGCCGCGGCCAACACCTTCCTCGATGCGCTGGCCGCGCACCGCACCGCGCGCGGTCTGCCCGCGACCTCACTCGCCTGGGGCCTGTGGGACGCACCGGAAGGCATGGGCGGAGCCCTGACCGCCCGGGACCGCACCCGCTGGGCCCGGGCCGGCGTCGTCCCCCTCACCGTCGAGCAGGGCCTCGCCCTCCTCGATGCCGCGCTCGACGCGCCCCAACCGCTGCTGGTCCCGGCGGCGTTCCAACTCGCCAGGTTCCGGGCCGACCACGACGAGGCGCCTTTCCTCCTACGCGAACTGGTCGGCACCCCCGTACGCCGCTCCAACTCCAACCCCCACCGACGCCAGGACGCCACCCCTGCTGCCCCCACCGAGTCCTGGAGTCACCAGTTCGCGAGACTGCCTGAGCAGCAACAGGCGGCATTGGTAGGGGAGTTGGTGCGGGAGACGGTTGCTGCCGTGCTCGGGCACACGGATTCCGGGGCCGTCGATCCGGACAGCAGCTTCACCGAAATCGGCTTCGACTCGCTGGCGGGCGTCGAACTGCGCAACCGGCTGCACATCGCCACCGATGTCCGACTGCCCTCCACGGCCACCTTCGAGCACCCCACCCCGGCGGCCCTCGCCAGCCATCTGCTGCGCGCCCTCGCCGGTACGGGGAACGGGTCGAGCGACCGGGTGACGGACCGGCTCGCCCAACTGCGCCCGGTCATCGAGTCGGCCGCCACCGACGTGGACGAGTGCGAGCGCATCACCGCCCAGCTCAGGGAGTTGCTTGCCGCGGCCCGTACGGCGGCGATGGAGGCGGCATTCGCGCAGGTGGGCAGCGAGTCGATCACGGACGATGAGCTGTTCGCGCTGTTTGAACAGCGGGATTGAGTGGCCGTCCCGCCCTGACTGCCCGGGAGTCCAGTCGAGGTGAGCCCAGAAAGGGGCAGTGGAATGATCTTGGAGGTGTGAGCCCACGCTCCGGGCAAGTCGGCGCGGTCCGAAAAGCCGTTCGTGGTCTCAGGGCATTGAGCCGAGACTGATGGGTCGATCACATCGGACAGGAAGAGTAGCCAGCCCTGACGTACAACCGTGACACCCTGCCCTTCCCCGAGGGCCGTGTGCTCCGCGTCACCTACGAGGGCATTCGGGACGGGGACGCGTGCGACCCCGCCCGCCACTCGTTCGCCTGGAACGAGGAGGGCGGCGCTGGAGGAGTTCCATGAGCGCTACTGACAGTCTTGGGGTTTGGCTGCGTGTGCGCCATCGAGGCGGCCACGGCATTCGAAGCCTCAGTTGCTGATCGCCGGAGCGCTACGCACGTAGGTGTCGTCGGAGGTCTGGGTCAGGAGGAAGGCCGCCAGGTCCGCGCGTGAGAGGGACAGGTCCACGGCCCCGTGGCCGTAGTGGCCGACCTTGACGTTTCCGCTGGCGGCCTCGTCGTTGAGCTTGGCCACCCGGACCAGCGTCCAGTCCAGGTCGCTTGCGCGTACGGCCTGGGCTGCGGCTCGTACTTCGGTGTAGGCGCGGGGCGCGGCGGTCTTCACGGAGTGGACCAGGGTCTTGAGCCTGGTGTCCGGCAGATCGTTCGGGTCCGGCACGCTGCATGTGGACACGGCCACGAACCGCTTCACGCCTGCGGTGTCCATGGCGGTGATGATCCGGCGGGTCGCCTCGCTCTCGGAGCCGACGCCCTCGATCACGGCGTCCGCCGTGCGCACCGCTTCGAGGATTGCCGCGTCGTTGTCGAGTTGTCCGGTGACGATCGACAGGTTCGGGTGGGTGATCCGGAGTTTGTCGGGCGTACGGGCGTAGGCGGTGACCTCGTGCCCGGTGTCCAGGGCCAGTTGCGTTAGCAGTCGCCCCGTCCGGCCTGTGGCGCCGAATAACGTGATCCTCATGGTGGCGGGCACCTTCCTCGCGAGACGAAACCACTAAAGAATATTTACCAGTAAAGCTAGTGTAGTGGTCTGGCGCGGAAGGCATCATGATGCGGATGAACGATCCTCAGACGGCACGGTGCATGGAGATCCTGTCGATCATCGGCGACCTGTGGACGCTGGCGATCGTGATGACGCTGCGTGACTCGGAGAGGCGTTTCAACGAACTGCAACGAGCGATCCCGAAGGTCAACGCGGTCACTCTCACCAACCGCCTGCGCCGGCTCGAAGAGGCAGGTGTCGTGAGCCGGGTCACCGAGTCGAAGAGCAAGCAGTCGACGGTCTACGGGCTCACCCCGTTCGGCCGCAAGTTGATGCCGATCGTCGACGCGGTCAGAACGGTTGCACTGGACCTGGAGCGCTCAGGCGAAGCCCCGTGATGGATCGGCCAACGTGTCGGTCCTTGGTGACGAAGTCACCGGGTTGAGCGGGGTGCCCCTGGCTGCCACGTCTCTGTCGGGCTGAATCATGACTGGCCACAGAGGTGCAATGACTCGGGTCCGTCGAGACGGGTCATCCTGGTCGCCGGCCCTGCCGGCCGAACCGCGAACGGCATCGGACGCGCGCGATAACTGGGCATGAGAAGCGTCCGCGCGTCGTTCACATGCAGCAGGTGATAGGGCTTCACCAACGCCTTTGCCCGCTACAGGGAGTCGCAGGGCGGCAGGCCAACGCTGGGCCATCAGTTGGGTCAAGTGCAGTCCGTGGACGCTGAGCCTGGCCGGTGACGTCACTGTGGTGGGTCTTCGTTGGGGGGCGGGGGTGAGGTGGGTGTCAGATAGCGGGTAAGGGTGTCGCCGATGTCGGGGGTGAGGGGACCGGTGGGGTCGAGCCCGAGGTGGCCGGCGAGATGGTGGGCGTGGACGCGCGTGGTGGCTTCCAGGAGTAGTGCATAGGTGTGAGTGGCGGCGCGAGTGCGAGCTTGGGCCGTGAGGGCGATGGCGGTGGCGACGAGGGCGGCGGGCCACCACCAAGCGGTGAGAAGGAGGTAGAGCACGGCCCAGGCGGCGAGGGTGGCGGCCCGGGTGAGGGCCTGGCGGGCGGCTGTGATTTCGGTGCGCGTCTCTTCGGGCAGGATGAGCCACAGGTGAGGCCACGTGGTGGCCAGGTCAAGGTGTTGATCGCGCTCCAGGCGTACGGCCACTGCGTTGAGGCGGTCTCCGCACCAGGTGGGGCGGTCGGGCTTCTCCATGGAGATGCGGGTCATGGCGCGTTCGGCGGCATGCCGGGCTGTAGGGTCGGGGGGGGGGGGGCGGGGGCGGGGCGGGGGGGTGAGCGGTGAGGTGTAGTTCTCGCCCTCGGCCAGGGGGGTTTCCAGGGTGAGTCCGGCCTTGGCCATGCGGTC
>NZ_JBEHZD010000310.1:0-9330 GCF_040240285.1 Streptomyces sp. HSW2009
GTGCTGCCGGGCGCCCGGCAGCACGGGGTGGCGGCCCGTCGTCCACGCCCGGCCGGTGGGTGGCGCCGTTGGCCGCGGGGGCGGGCGGGAGCGGTTCGCCGGGGCTCGGGGGTGCGGAGGCAGGGGCCTGTACCGGCCGGTGGTCGGCACCGCTGGCCGCGGAGGCAGGCTGCGACGGAGCGGCTGGACGCGGGGCGGCGGGGGCGTGCGATGCCGGATCGGCGGGGTGCGGGGGTTCGGCGGTCGGGGCTCCTACCGGCTGGTGATCAGTACCGCTGGCCGCGGAGGCGGGCTGCCGCGAGGTGACTGAGACATGCGGCCCTGTGCCGGCGGGACATGGGGGTGCGGTGGCCGGAGCCCCTGCCAGCCGGTGGTCAGCACCGCAAGCCGCGGAGGCAGGCTGCGACGGAGCGGCTGGACGCGGGGCGGCGGGGGCGCGCGACGCCGGATCGGCAGGGCCCGGGGGCACGGCGGTCGGGGCCCCTGCCGGCCGGTGGTCGGCACCGCTGGCCGCGGAGGCAGGCTGCGACGGAGCGGCCGGACGCGGGGCGGCGGGGGCGCGCGACGCCGGATCGGCAGGGCTCGGGGGCACGGCGGTCGGAGCCCCTGCCGGCCGGTGGGGTGCGGTGCCGGTCGGCGGGTCGAGGCGGGGGCCGCGGCGGGGGTGGCGGGGTTCCCCGTCGTGGTCGGCGCGACCGTCAGCGGCGCACAACTCAGCGTAAAGGTCCATGAGTTGACCCGCGGTACGGGTGATGGCGTACCGGTGGACCGCGGGCGGCACCGGTAGTCGTTCGGGGCCCCGTGCGGCGTGGGCGCGTAGGGCTGCGGTGAGTGCGGGTGCGCCGGGGCCGATCCGTTGTGCGCCCGGTGCTTCGTTCTGGGGCAGTTCGTCGATGGCGGGGCAGGTGACGTGGAGTACGGGCAGGCCGGCGGCGAGCGCCTCGACGACGGCGAGCCCGAACGCCTCCTCGGTGGAGGGCGCGACACAGATGTCCATCGCGGCCAGCAGGTCCGGTACGCCGAGGGGCCGGTCGGGGCCCGGGGAAGTGCGGGGGGCACCGGCCGCTCCGTACGCGTCCCCTGCCCCGTCTCCCGCGTGGGCTGTCTGGCCGGCTTCCCCTCTCTGGCCCGCCTGACCCGCTGCCCCCGCACGGGCTGCCCGGCCTGCTGCCCCCGCGTCGGACGTGGCCGAGGCCGCCCCGTCGTCGCCGGCCGTGGGCGCGCTCGCCCGGGCGGCGCCCGAGGGGGCGCCAGTGCGGCATGGTGCCGTACGGGCAGTGGAGGGGGCGGGCGCGGCCGGGGGGTGGTCCGGCGTGGCTGGGGGGCGCTCCGACGCGACCGGTGGGAGCACCGGGGCAGCGGGCGGGGCCGGCTCGGTGACCGGGGCGACAGCCCCCTCGCATTCGCCGATCAGGTGGACCCGGTCGGCCACACCGAGTGTCTGCGCCAGGCGCCGCAGCACGGGGCGTTCCGGGCCGTCGCCGACCAGGAGGAGGTGGACGTCCGGCAGGGCGGACACGGCGCGTTCCGCCGTGTCGAACCGTTTGCCCGGGACCAGCCGGCCCACTCCCCCGGCCACGTACGCCAGGGGCGGGATGCCGAGCCGGGCGCGGGTGGCGGCGCGGTCCTTCGGGTCGAAGCGGAAGCCGGCCGCGTCGATGCCGTTGGGGATCACGTGCACCCGCTCGGGCTGCACGCCCCAGTCGCGCAGCCGGTCCGCGATGGTGCCGGAGACCGCGACGGTGGCGGCGCCCAGACGCTCGGTCGCCAGGTACAGGGCTCGGGTCCCCGCGGTCAGCGGGCGGCCCTCGATGTGAGTGTGGCCGAGGGAGTGTTCGGTGGCCACGACGGTGCGTACGCCGGCCAGCCGGGCGGCGATCCGCCCGTACACGCAGGCGCGGTAGAGGTGGGTGTGGACCAGGTCGTAGCGGCCGGCGCGGATGAGTCTGGCCAGGCGGGGCAGGGCGGACAGGTCGCGGTTGCCGCGCATACCGAGGTCCAGGACGCGGACGCCGTCCGCGCGCAGGCCGCGGGCGACCGCGTGGGCGTCGGTGAGCGCGATCACGTCGCTGTGTACGGGCAACTCGCGCAGCAGCAGCCGTAGTTGCTGCTCCGCGCCGCCGGCGCGCAGGCCGGTGATGATGTGCAGCGTCCTCATCGGACGGCCTCCGCGGCCGGGGCCGGCGCGCCACAGCCATCGGCGGCCGGGGGGCGCCCGGCCGCCGGGACAGTGCCGGTCAGGGGGGTGGGTCCGGTGACCGGGGCGGGTCCGGTCGCTCGCTCGGTTCCGGTCGTCGGCCTGGTTCCGGTCGTCGGGGCGGGGCGTTCGCCCTTGGGGGCGGGGAACGGGGCGCGGCGGCGCAGTGGCAGCAACAGCCGTTTGGCCGCGAGCCGCCAGGCCGTGTCGCTCTCGCCGATGTGCACCCGCGGCAGCGCGTACGGGCCGGTCAGCGGGCCGGGGTCGATGGCGCAGGCGTAGTCGTAGCCGGCGGCACGTACCGCGTTGACGGCGCGTCGGTCCACCGCCCCGTACGGGTAGCAGAAGCCGCCCACCCGCTGGCCGGTGATCTCTTGCAGGGCGGTGCGGCTGTACGCGGTCTCCCGGCGGAGCGTGTGCGAGTCGGCGCCCGGCAGCCGGTGGTGCAGCAGGCCGTGCGAGCCGATCTCCATGCCCGCCTCGGCCGCGGCGCGCAGGCCGTCCTCGGTGAGCAGCGGCTTGCGGGGGCCGAGCGGGTCCCAGGCGTTGTACTGCCCGATGCGGCCGGGGAGCGCGAATACGGTTGCCGTGCAGCCGTGTTCGCGCAACAGCGGGAGTGCGTGGTCGACGAAGTCGGCGTACCCGTCGTCGAAGGTGAGTCCGACCAGGTCGGCCGCCTCGCCGGCGGCGCGCGCCCGCAGCAGCTCCGCCACGCCGACACCGCGCAGCCCGCGGTCGAGCAGCCAGCCGAGTTGGCGGCGCAGCCGGCCGGGGCTGACGGTGACGCGGTACGGATCGTCGGGTTCGTGGCTGACCGAGTGGTACATGAGGAGCCAGGGCACGGCTGGGGTGCGGGGGGTTGGGCGGGGGGAGGGTTCGGTGCGCTCGCTTTCGCCCTTCCGCTGGCTTCCTTCGCGTCTCCGCTGGCTTTCGTCTCCCCCCTCGCCTTCGCGTCTCCGCTGGCCTACGTTTTCCCCTTCCCTCTCGCCTTCGCCGTCACCGTGACCGCGGCCGGGCGCCGTCGGGAGCCACGTACGGGCAGGCGCCTCGGGCCGAGCGTCCGCCGCGGATGCGGCTCCGGACTCGGCCTCGGCCCCGGCTTCGGCCTCGCCTTCGGCCACGGCTTCGGACTCCGCTGCCCACGGGGTGCCGGCGGCCCCGGCCCGGGCGGTGGCCGGTGCGCAGGTGTGCGGCGGGGCGGGGCGCGCGCCAGCGGCGGCGGGGTGGGCGGCGCCGGTCCGGTGGCCTGGGTCGGCCGGGGTCGGGGCGCAGTACGGGTCAGTCGACATGCGGGTTCCTTCGGCGGGACGGGCGGGGTGCGGCGGCGGAGGCGGGTGGGGTGTCGGGGCCGGCAGGGCTGGCGGTGCGGGTGCGGGTGCGGGTGCGGCGCGCCGTCGCGCGGGCCGTGGCGATCAGTTGGGGCACCTCGGGGGCGTGCAGGGCGACGGCCGCGGTGGCGAAGACCGCGGGTACCACCAGCAGGCCGAGCGCCGCCGCGGTCAGCGGGTCGGGCGTCAGCCGGGCGGCGACGGCCCCGGCGGCGCTGGCGACCGCGGCGGCGCCTGCCAACCGGGCGAGCCCGCCGCCCATGCCCCGTACGTCCAGCGGGATCATGCGGCTGCTCAGCCCGCGCAGCAGCAGCGCCGCGGTCACAGTGATCCCCAGCGCATTGCCGAGCGCGATCCCGTACACGCCCCAGAACCGCACCGTGCCCAGGCCCACCACCAAGGTGAGCAGCAACCCACCGAGCATCGCGAGGGCCGGGTACCAGGTGGGGCGGGCCGCCGAGAAGAACGGCCGGACCAGGGCGCCGGTGAGGCTGTGGCCGAGCAGCCCGATGGCGTACACGCGCATGACCGACGCGGTGACCGAGGTGTCGGCGGCGTCGAACTCACCGCGCTGGAAGAGGAGTTGCACGAGCTGCGGCGCGTACCCGACGACGTATCCGGCGCCCAGCAGGACGACCAGACCGGCCAGCGACAGATCACGCTCCACCCGGCGCCTGGCCCGGTCCCGTTCGCCGTCCGCCATGGCCCGCGCGACCAGCGGGAACGTGACGGTGCAGATCATCAGCGAGAGCACCATCGGGACCTGCGCGATCTTCTGCGCGTAGTTGAGGTGGGAGATGGCGCCGGGCGCCAGGGACGACGCGGCGAACCGTTCCACCAACACCTGGGCCTGCCGGGCGAGGGTGAACAACGCAACGGGTACGAGCAGCGCGAGCCCGAGCGACATCGGGGCGGACCCGCCGGGCCGGGCGTCGGTGGGGTGGGTGGGGGTGTGCGCGGGGGTGTCAGCGGGGGCGTGGGGGTGGGGGTCGGCGCTGGCATCGGTGCGGGGGACAGCCTCGGTGCGGGTACCGGCTTCGGTGTGGGCGTCGGGCTCAGCGCTGGCATCCGTGCGGGTGCCGGTTTCGGCGCGGGCGTCGGACTCGGCGCGGGCGTCGGCCGCAGCGCTGGCATCAGCCTTGGCGCTGGCGGGTCGTCGTAGGCCGGACCGGGGCAGGTGTAGGCGCAGGCGCAGGCGCAGGCGGGGCCAGCCGGTCACCCGGTGGGCGAACGCCGGGAGTTGCACCAGGATCATCAGCACGCTGCCGAGCGCGACCCCGAGCGCCGCCGCCCGCACGCCCCACCCGTCGCCGACCGTGAGCACGGTGCCGACGATGGCCAGGTTGTACGCGACATAGATCGCCGCCGGTGGTACGAAGCTGCGGTGCGCACGGAGGGCGGCGCTCAGATAGCCGGCGGCCCCGAAGGTGAGGAGGGTCAACGCGGTGAGCCGGGTGCAGTCCACGGCGAGTGCGGGATCGGCGAGCCCCGGCGCCAACAGCTCCACCCACCACGGGGCGACCACGACGAGCAGCAGCGCCGCGCCCGTGAGTACCGCACCCATCCACGGGGCGGTGGCGATGACCAACTCCCGTACGGGGTCTGCCTCTTGCGGCCGTCGGGCTGGTCGTCGACCGCGGCCACGGGCGTCCGGCTCGGGGCGGGTGGCGGGTACGGGACGGGTGGCGGGTACGGGGTCCTCGACCGGTCGGGGCCGTGGGGCCGCCTCGGGGTCTGCGGCCGACACTCGGCGCCGGGACAGCGCCAGGCTGAACGCCGGGATCAGCACCAGGGCCATGGCGTCCTCGATCAGCAAGGTCGCCGCGATCTCGGGCACCGTCCAGGCGACGAGGAAGGCGTCGGTGGCCCCGTTGGCGCCGAAGAGACGGGCGATGGTCTGGTCACGTACGAGGCCGAGCAGCGCCCCGCAGACGGTGAGCACCGCGGTCACCGCCGCCGCCCGCGCCACGAACCGCTCGGCCCCCCGCGACCATTGCGCCGCCCTCGGAGCGGGCTGCTCTGCCGGGGTGGGTTCCTCCGTCGGGGCGGGTTCCTCCGGCAGGATGGGCTGCTCCATCGGGATGGGCTGCTCCGCCCGGGCTGCCGCCTCCGGGGGCTGCTCCACCGGTGTGGCCTGCTCCGTGGGCACGGCCAGCTCCGCCGGTGCGAACTGCTCCGCCGGCGTGGCCCGCTCCCCCCGACCCGCCGGTTCCGGCTCCGGCCCACCCGGCTCTGGCGCCAGCCCGTACCCCCGTACCGGCTGCGGTCCCCACGCCGCGTCCGCGCCCACCGACCCGGTCCCGCCCACCGGCCCGGTCGCGGGCTCCGGGGCCGGAGGTGTCTCCTCCGGTACCACCACGTCCCGGGTGGTGATCGGCGTCGTGGGGGCGCTGGGCAGGACCGGGTGGGGGGCGTCCACCCGGAACGCCGCCGGGGCGGGCGTGAACTCCGGGGCGTCGGGGCCGGGGAGCACGTCGTACGGGCGCCCGGCGCTACGGCCCGCCGGCCTCGCGGAGCGGGACGGGGCGGCGCCCGGTACGAAAGTGGCGTCGACCTGCACGGCGACCGCACCAAGCCTGGGCGCCGCGCCCGGCCGGGGGACCTGCGTGGACCCGGTGGCTGAGCCCGGCGCGGTGACCGGCCCCGGCGGGGTGACCGGCCCCGGCGGGGTGGCCGGCTCTGGTGGGCTGGCCGGTCGGGGTCGGGCCGGCGATCCGGGCCGGGCCGGCGGTGGTTGCGGCGTCCGGTCGTGCCGTTCCACAGGGGGCCTCGTATCGCTCATCGGTGTGCCTCCGCAGGGGCGATCCGCTCCCGGTCCGGTGTCGTGCGGCACGCAGGTGGGGCGTACGGGTGGGCCGCTGGTGGTGCGGTCGGTGCATCGGCGCGTCCGGGCGCCTGCGGCGGGGACGTGGGCGAGGGCAGCGGCAGATGCAGAAGGGCGGCTGGGGGCGCGGGCGGTGAGGTGCGGGGCGTGGTGACGGGCGCCGTGACGGGCGCCGTGACGGGCGCCGTGACGGGCGTGGTGACGGACGTCGTGAGGGGCGTCGTGGGGGGTGCAGCCGCCGCGGCCGGTGAGAGCGCCCACCAGGCCGCGAGGCCCAGCGCCACCGAGGTCAGTACGGTCGTCGGGCCGCCGATGTCCGCGTACAGGAAGTCGACGGCCTGCCAGACCAGGAGGCCGACGGCCGCGGCGCCGCACCCCAACGCCGCCGGCTCGGCACCCCCCGACGGGTTGCGGGCACTCCCAGACGGGCCGCCCGGCCCCCACCCCCCCACCGCCCCCGCCCCCGCCCGGCACAGGCCGAAACAGCACGCCCGCGGCGAGTCGCAGCAGCACGTCCGGCGCAGGCCGAAGTGACTTCCGCGGCGCAGGTCGAAGCAACCCTCGCGGCGCAGGTCGAAAACCCGGCGCAGTGCGCACACCAGCAGCGCCGCCCAGCAGCCCAGCAGGGCGAGCGCGCCGAGCAGGCCCTGTTCGGACAGGACCAGCAGGTACATGTTGTGCGGCGAGAGCAGCGGTTCACGTTGGAATGCGTGGCCGGCGCCGGCGGTGTCGCTGGCCGCCGACAGGCCCACCGAGGCGTGGCCGTCCCGGTGCGCCGCGAACCCCTTGGGGCCGACGCCGGTCGCCGGGTGGTCGCGCCAGATGTCGGTGGCCGCCGCCCACAGCCCGTACCGGTCGGTGACGGAGCGGTCCGGCGCGGCGGAAACCCGCGTGATGCTGTCGAACCGCTCGGCCATCAGCCCCGACCCCACCCCCGTACCGCAGACCAGCAGCACCGCGAGGGCCGCCAGCGCGGTCAGCGCACACACCGCCCTGCGCACCCCGTACAGGCAGAGCACCGCCGTGCCCGCGCAGGCCGTGGCGATCCAGGCGCCCCGGCTGAACGACAGCGCCAGCGGCACCAGGAGCGCCGCCGCGCAGCCCAGTGCGGCGCGGCGCGGCCCGCGGACGCCGGTGCGGGTCGCCGGCAGGGCGAGGCCGACGGCCAGGGCGATCACCACGCCGTAGCCGACGGTGGTCGCCATCGCCATCACGTCCAGCGGGCCGAAGGTGCCCACCGCCCGGACGTCGCGGCCGGCGTACGAGGCACCGGTGCCGGTGGCGTACTGCCGGACGCCCACCGCGCCCTGCACCAGCGCGAGCAGCACCAGCGCGCCGGCCACCCAGTGGAAGTCGCGCCGGGAGCGCAGCAGGAGCAGCACGGCGAGCGGTACGAGGACGAAGACCTGGGTGATGCGGGCGTAGCCGGCCAGGGCGGCGGCCGGGTCGGTGGCCGTCACGGTCGCGACGGCGACGGCCAGCGCGGGCGCGCCGAACAGCAGGGCCGCGGTACGGGTGAGCGGCCGGGCGCGGTCCCGCAGCAGGCGGACGGCGCAGTACGCCACGAGGCCGGCGGACGCGAGGTCGGCCGGTGTGACGTGCGGGCCGCCGCCCACCTCGCCCCGCTGGCCCGGCAGGCACAGCAGCAGCACGGTGGCCAGCGCGGGCAGCAAGTGCCAGGGCACGGCGCGCAGCCCGGCCCCCGGCCGACCGCCCCACCGCGGGCCGCCCGGCTCCGCTGCGCCCCGGCCCGCTGCCGTCCCCGCGCCCCACTCGGGTACGGGCGGCACGGGCGGCACGAGGGCCGTGGGCGGCACGGGGCCAGGGGCCGGCGGGTGCGGAGCCGGCGGGGACGGGGCGCTCACCCTCAGCTCCCCCCGCACCGGAACAGCGAGCCCGCCGTGCGGAGCAGGATGCGTACGTCCTGCCAGAGCGACCAGGTCTCGATGTAGTGGTTGTCGAAGCGCACCCGGTCCTCGATGGAGGTGTCTCCCCGCAACCCGTGCACCTGGGCCAGCCCGGTGATGCCCACGGGCATCCGGTGTCGGGCCCGGTAGCCGGGATAGCGCTGACTGAACTCCCTTACGAAATAGGGCCGTTCGGGGCGCGGCCCGACCAGGCTCATGTCGCCGCGCAGCACGTTCCACAGTTGCGGCAGCTCGTCGAGCGAGGTGCGGCGCAGCCAGCGGCCCACGGTGCTCATCCGCCGGTCGTCGGCGACGCTCCAGCGCGTCGCCGACTCGTACGCATCGCTGCGCAGCGTACGGAACTTGAGCACCACGAACGGTCGGCCGTCGCGCCCCACCCGTTCCTGGCGGAAGAGCACCCCGGGGCCGTCGGCGCAGCGCACCGCGAGGGCGCACGCCGCCAGCACCGGCGCGACCGCGATCAGGCCGAGGGCTGCGGCGCACACGTCGAGCGACCGCTTGCCGACGGCGGCCAGCCGGTGCCGGGGCGGCGGGGCGAGCCGCCGGCAGGCGAAGCCCCAGAGGTGGTCGGGGACCGGGCCCCGGGCCAGCTCGCGGGCCGCGGCCGGCTCCAGGTCCCCGGTCACCAGCCATACGGTGCAGCGCTGTTCGCGCAGCAGGCCGAGGAGGGCCGCGACCCGCCGATCCGCCCACGGGGCACTGGTGAGCACGGCGGCCCTGATCCCGTACTGGGCGATGGCCCGGCGGACGGCCTCGGCCCCGGCGAGCACCGGCAGCGCCGAGGGCGCAGACACCACTGAGGACACGGGTGCGGACAAGGGCGCGGAGGGAGGCCCGGACGGGGGTGGGGACTGCGGGCCCGGGATGGCGGCCACGGGTGGGAACGGCGCGGTGGACGGGGGCGGGGGCCCCCCGGGGGGGGGGGGGGGGGGGGGGGGGGGGGGGGGCGGGGGGGGGGTGCGCGGGGGCGGCCGGGGGCCGGCGGGCGGACGTGCAGCCCGCCGAACTCGGCCCACGCCTCGACGGCCGCGGGGAAGATGATGTGCCGGTGGC
>NZ_JBEHZD010000311.1:0-9327 GCF_040240285.1 Streptomyces sp. HSW2009
CCCCCCCGGCCGGCCCGGCCCTGCTCGACCGGGCCGGTGGCGGTGGCGGTGGCCGTGGCGGTGGCGAGCCCAGGTCAGGGCTCCGGGGCCCGGGGTGCGGCGCCCGTTCGCCGCACCGTACGCGCGACTGTCCTGTCACAGATTCTTCGTCATCGATCCTCCAAAACCGGGTGTGTGGCGGGCCGGGCGGCCCAGGGAGCGGGGTGGGTGGTGGGTTGGCGGTGGCGGTGGCGTCGGGTGGGTTGGTGGCATCGGGGGCGGGTGGAGCGTGGGCCGGGGAGGGCGGGGCGGAGCCGGGTGGTACGGGCTGGCACACTCCCCGGGGTGATGAGAATCCGTTGTCTTGCCGCGGTGTTGGTGGGCGCCGCGGTGACTGGCTGCACCTCAGGTTCCGAGGGTGAGGGGGCCGCCGCCCCTGCCTCTTCCGCGCCGCCGTCCTGCGTCACCGTGCCGGCCGGCGCCGGCGTACGCACGGAAGGGCAGGTCACGGTCCGTCTGGTCACCAAGGGCGGTGGGGGCAGGTGCTGGGACTCCACCACCATGGAATCCCTGCGCGTCACCAACAACGGCTCCCAGTCCGCCAGTTACACGGTGACGGTCGCGATCACGCACTCCTCCCCGGCGAGCGGGGAAGTGCTGCGCACCATCGCAGGCACGGCCACGGTCTTCCAACTCGGGCCCGGCGAAACGGCGAGCACTCCCGTCGTCACCTCCAGCCTGGTCGACTACAGCGGCCTCCAGCCCCGCCGCACCGTGCGGATCACCAGCATCCGCCCCGCCATGAGGTAGCCCCGCGGCCGGTGACTGGTCAGCGGCCGGTCGCGAACACCTGCGTCCACCACGGCCCGCCCGAACCCTGCTCCACACCGAGACCTATCTCGTGGAACGAGCAGTTCAGGATGTTGGCGCGGTGGCCTGGGCTGTTCATCCAGGCGGACATCACCGCGGCGGCGTCGGACTGGCCACGGGCTATGTTCTCGCCGACGGCTGACCAGGTATAGCCGGAGCGGGTGACCCGGTCGCCGACCGTCGAGCCGTCCGGACCGGTGTGGGAGAGCTCCTGGGCGTCGGCCATGACGCCCGCGTAGGTGTCGGCCACCCGGTTCAGGGTGCCGCTCGCGGAGAGCGGCCGACAACCGGCGCCCGCCCGCTCCTTGTTGACCAGCGCCAGCACATCGGCGGTCGGGCCACCTTGGCCGGTCGAGCGCGCACGGGTGCTCTCCCGCGGGCCGTCCGAGCCGCCCTGCACGCCACCTCCGTCCTTGCTGCCGTTGCCACTGCCGGCACCGGCACCCGGCCTGCTCGTCCCGGGCCGGTCCTGGCCCGACCCGTCGCCCGCGCCATCCGTGCCGCCCGAGGGCTTGCTTCCGCCCTGGTCAGCGGCGTTGCCGCCGCGATCGGCCGCCCCTCGACCGGCCTGCGTCGGCTGCGCGGACCGGGAGCCGCGCCCTTCGCCCGCATCCGCGCCGGCGTCCTTGCGGCCCGCGTCGGCGGTCGGCCGGGCGCTCTTCGACGGGCTCGGGCCGCTCTTGTGCGCACGGTCCGTCGGCTGCGAGGCGTTCGGCTCGGGGGCACTGGACGCGGTCGGGCTCGCCGCGTCGGCAGCCCGTACCCGGTCGGCCCCGTCCGCCACGCTGCGCCCACCCGCGTCGGAGTCGTCCAGGGCCACGTACGTGGTCACGCCGCCCCCGGCGACGACGGCGCCCAGCGCCAGCGGCAGCCAGGCAGGGCGTCTCTTCGCCCGTCTGCGGTGGCCACGCCGCACCGGCCGCGGGTCCTGCGGCCCCTGTGCGTCATCCATTCCGGCGGTAGGGGACGGGCCCGACGCAGGGGTGGACGAGGGGGTGGACGGGGTGTGGCGGTCTGAGCTCATGGGTTCGAATCCTCCATGGGGGGTTCGAACAAAGATGGCATAGGGCCGGGTCCGTGGTCACCTGCCTCATGGAGTTGTCCACAGCCCGTCCAACGCGAATAAATCCCCATATGTGGAATGGGTTTGATGGGAAATTAGGCGATCTCACGAGGGCGGATGTATGGGCGGCCGGTAGGGGCGTGCGGTCGGTTGGGTCGGGTGATGGCGTGGATGGTGGTGCGCGGGACGCGCCGGGTGGGGAATGTGGGTGACGAGTTTTCGCGGTCTGATCGCGAGTGGCGGCGGTCCCGGCGGCCGGGGCCCGATGGGCGAAGCGGTGGCGAGGGGCGTCGTGGGGCTGCGGTGGGGTCGTGGCGAAGGCCGTGACGGGGGCGTGGCGAGGGGTCACGGTCGGGCCGTGGTGGTGGGGGCGAGGCTGGAGATGGCGAGGGGGCGCGGCGGGTGGTGGTGAGGGGGCGCGGCGGAGTGGCGGCGCGAGGGTCGCGACGGAGTCGTGGCGAGGTGGCGACGAGGAGTCGTGGCAGGGCGGCGGCGAGGGGCGCGGTGGCCGGTGGGGCTGTCCGGCAAAACGCCGTGACCTGGCCCTTCTCATGATCAACAGGGCATTGTCAGACCCCCGTACTACAGTCGTCGGCACTAGAACACCAGAGCGGATGCCCAGCAGGACCATCGGGTTGATCCGGTGGTTCGGAGGTGTTCGGCGAGCGGTTCGTACGGCCGCCATCGCCGCGCCCCGTAGCCCCAGACCATGACGCCACGCCCTGCCATTGAGCCCTGCGCAGAAGCTGTTCCGCACCGCCCCCACGTGCCCCCGTGACGAGCCACCCCAGTGAAAGGACCCGCGATGAGTACACCCGGCGCCGATCTGGCGATCGAGACGTCTGGCCTGGTCAAAGTGTTCGGCGAGACCCGGGCCGTGGACGGGGTCGACCTCGCCGTGCCCACCGGCACGGTGTACGGGGTGCTCGGGCCCAACGGGGCGGGGAAGACCACCACGGTGAAGATGCTGGCCACGCTGTTGCGGCCGGACGGCGGGGAAGCGCGGGTCTTCGGACACGACGTGCTGCGCGAGCCGGACGCGGTGCGCAGCCGGGTCAGCCTCACCGGTCAGTACGCGTCGGTGGACGAGGACCTGACCGGCCTGGAAAACCTGGTCCTGCTCGGCCGGCTGCTCGGACACCGCAAGCCGGCGGCGAAGGAGCGGGCGGCGGAGCTGCTGGACGCGTTCGGGTTGACCGAGGCGGCCGGAAAGCAGGTCAAGAACTACTCGGGTGGCATGCGGCGCCGCATCGACATCGCCGCGAGCATCCTCAACACCCCTGACCTGCTGTTTCTCGACGAACCCACGACCGGGCTCGACCCGCGCAGCCGTAACCAGGTCTGGGACATCGTGCGCGCCGTCGTCAGCCAGGGTGCCACGGTGCTGCTGACCACGCAGTATCTGGACGAGGCGGACCAACTGGCCTCCCGGATCGCCGTGATCGACCGCGGGCAGGTCATCGCCGAGGGCACCAAGGGCGAGCTGAAGGCATCGGTGGGCGCGGGCTCGGTGCACGTACGGCTGCGCCACGCCGAGCAGCGGCCGGCGGCCGAGCGACTGCTCTCCCAACACTTGGACGCACAGGTGCAGTTGGAGCACGACCCGGTGGCGCTCACCGCGCGCGTCGGCCTCGCCGGGGACGGGCACGGCGCGGCCGAGCAGGCCGCCCGCGCGCTGCACGAACTGTCCAGCGCGGGCATCACCGTGGACAACTTCTCACTCGGCCAGCCGAGCCTGGACGAGGTCTTCCTCGCCCTCACCGACCATCCGGCGACCCGCCCCGACGACGCCTCCGACGACCCGCACGACACCCGGGGGCCGGCCGGCTCCGACGGCCCGATCAGCAAGGAAGGGGCGGTCGCATGAGCACCGCACCGACGACCGAAGCCCGTACCACCCGCGCCGACGTCGCCACCGAGCTCGCGCCGGTCACGGTCGAGAGCCTGTCCGCCGTGCTGGTCGCGAAGGAGCGCCCACCGCGGCCCAGCGCCTGGACGACGTCGGTGGCGTTCGGCTGGCGGGCCGTCCTGAAGATCAAGCACGTGCCGGAGCAACTCTTCGACGTCACCGCCTTCCCGATCATGATGGTGCTGATGTACACGTACCTCTTCGGCGGTGCGCTGGCCGGCTCCACCACGGACTACCTCCAGTTCCTGCTGCCGGGCATCCTCGTGATGAGCGTCGTGATGATCACTATGTACACCGGGGTCGCGGTCAACACTGACATCACCAAGGGCGTCTTCGACCGCTTCCGCACCCTGCCGATCTGGCGCCCATCGGCCATGGTCGGCTATCTCCTCGGCGACATGCTGCGGTACGCCATGGCCTCGACCGTGATGCTGGTCGTGGGCCTGATCATGGGTTTCCGCCCGGACGGCGGAGTGCTCGGGGTGTTGGCCGGAATCGCCCTGCTGATCGTCTTCTCGTTCGCCTTCTCGTGGGTGTGGACCATGTTCGGCCTGCTGCTGCGGAGCGAGAAGTCGGTGATGGGCGTCAGCATGATGGTGCTCTTTCCGCTCACCTTCCTGAGCAACATCTTCGTGGACCCCAAGACCATGCCCGGCTGGCTCCAGGCGTTCGTCAACAACAGCCCGATCACCCATCTGTCCTCGGCGGTCCGCTCCCTCATGGACGGTGACTGGCCCGGCGTGGAGATCGCCTGGACCCTCGGCTGGGCCGCGGTCCTGATAGCGGTCTTCGGCTCGGTGACGATGCGGCTGTACAACCGCAAGTGAGCCCGCACGTGAGCCGGGGCCCCGCCTCGCCTCGTACCGCTCGCCACCGCGTACTGCCGGTCGCCACCGCGTACCGCACCGCACCATCACGTACCGCTGCCCACCACCACGTATCGCCTGGGCCCGCCGGGGCCCGCGGCTTCGAACGGCGCGTCGACGGGGGCGCTGTCATTCTGAGAGGACCGGAGGGTGCGGGTCCGCGCCGTAGCTCCTGGCTGCGGCCTCCCGCCCACACGACGTCGGAGGACCATGGCCATGCTCACGACTCACTACGTGCCGGGTGCCCCGGTCTGGATTGACCTCGGGGCGCCGGACACCGGGGCCGCCGCGGCGTTCTACGGCACGGTCTTCGGCTGGGACTTCCAGTCGGCGGGCCCGGACGCCGGCGGGTACGGGATGTTCCAGGCGGACGGGAAGACGGTGGCCGGCATCGGGCCGCTGATGGCGGAGGGCGCATCCCCCGCCTGGACGATCTACTTCCAGACGGCCGACGCGGAGGCGACGGCTCGGGCCGTCAGCGCTGCGGGCGGTGACGTCCGCGCGGAGCCGATGGACGTCTTCACCGCCGGCCGGCTGGCCCAGTTCACCGATCCGACGGGAGGCGAGTTCGCCGTCTGGCAGCCGGGTGACACCCGGGGCGTGGATGTCGTCAACGTACCCAACTCGCTGTGCTGGTCCGAACTGCACACCACCGACGCCCAGGCCGCGGTCGACTTCTACCGGCAGGTCTTCGGCTGGGACGCGGAGCGCACCCCCATGGCGGAAGTCGACTACACGGTGGTCTCCCCGCCCGGTGGCGGCCGGGATGCCACGCACGGCGGCATCATGCAGTTCCCGCCGCAGATCGAGGTGGGCGATCTGAAGTCCCGCTGGTACCCGTACTTCGAGGTGGAGGACTGCGATACGACGGTGGCGGCCGTGGCCGCGAACGGTGGCACCGCCCTGACCACCACGGACGATGCGCCGGGCATCGGTCGGATGTCCATGGTGCTCGATCCGTTCGGGGCCCAGTTCGCGGTGATCACCAGCGAGGCGGGGTAGCGGGTGGCGGGACGGCGGGCGGCAGAGGGGGGGCAGAGGTGCCTGCTCCGAGGCTGAGGCTGAGGCTGAGGCCGAGGCCGGGATCAGGGCCGGGGCCGAGGCTGTGTGCCGGCCCCCGCCTCGGAACGGGGAAGCCCGTCCTGCCCGCCCGGCCCCCGGCCCCGTCAGCTTGGCCAAGCCCGCCGGCTCGGCCAACCTGCGTCAGCTCAGTCGAGAGGGTGGCCTTGGGCGGCGGCCCAGGCGGTCCAGGCGGCCCGTAGCCCGAGGCAGGCTTCCCGGTCCGACCCGGGCGGGCCCGACGTGACCCGACCCGATGGGGGCTGATCCGGTCCAGACGGCCCTGACGTGGGCCGACCCTGTGCGGGTTGATCCGGTCCGGTCGGGCCGGGTGTGGGCCAACCCCGCGCGGGTTGATCCGATCCGGGCGGGCCGGGTGTGGGCCAACCCCGCGCGGGTTGATCCGATCCGAGCGGGCCGGGTGTGGGCCAACCCCGCGCGGGTTGATCCGATCCGAGCGGGCCGGGTGTGGGCCAACCCGGTGTGAGCTGGACCGACTCGGCCGGGCCGGACGCGGCCGGGCCCGGTGTGGGCCGACCCGGCGTAGACCAACCCTGTGTGGGCTGGTCGGACGCGGGCGAGTCCGGTGTGGGCCGACCCGGTGTGAGCCAACCCGGTGTGGGCTGGCCCGGCGCGGGAGGGCCCGGTGGTGGTGGGGGCATGGGGTGGGGAGGGGAACCGGGAGGTGGGGAGCCGGCGTACGGGTTGGCTGCTGTCGTGCTGGGTGTCGTGGTGGGTGTGGGGGTCTGGGGGAGGGGCAGGCTGTGGACGTCGTGGCCGGGTACCCAGAGCCAGGCCGGGGCCCTGAACTCCTTCTCGACCACGTCGATCCGCCGGAACTCGGCCGTTCCCAACGAGGTGTGGCCACCGCCGACCGTGTTGTGGAAGACGCTGTCGGAGAGCGCGAGCACCAGATCGGCGTCGGGGGCGACGACGAGCGCGTGCCGCAATACGGCGGAGTCCCGTAGCCGGCAGGTGGTGACCACGGCCCGGCCGGCGAAGCCGTTGTCGGCGGGTTCGACCGGGCCGTGGTGCACGGCGGCGCGCAGCCGGATGCGGGCCGCCGGGACTCGGAGGTGGTTGTGTTCGCGCAGGACCGCGGTGAGTTGACGGACGTAGCCGTCGACCACGAGCGGCTCGGAGCCGTCCATGGGTAGGACGGCCAACTGCCCGTCGCCCTGGGCCTGGTAAAGCCACTGCGAGCGGTCGACGCCAGCCATCAGCGCGGCGCGGGACAGCATCCTGAGCAACTCGTGCTGGACGTCGGACTGTTGATGATCGTTGCGCGCCCCGTACGCCTGGACGTCCAGTGCGAGGCATGTGCGGGGTTGGTACCCGGACCGTTCGGCCACGTGGGCTTTCCTCTCTCTGCCAGGACGCTATCGCGCTGCTTCCGCGATGCGTTCACGCCGAGGCTAGGAGGACGGTCCGAAGCGGAATCCCTCGTACTACGGGTTCTCGTCGATCAATTTCGAGAGAACGAGGAGTTTGGGGAAATTGGTGATGATGATCTTCCGGTAGCTGACTTCCACGAGACCGTCGCGCCGGAGTTCGGCGAGGGCCTTTTGCGTGGTCGTGAGCGCGAGGCCGGCGAGGGAGGCCACCTCTTCCTGGGTGAGCGACACCGGAATTTCCCGCCGTGTTTCCAACTCGCCGCGCTGTGGGGGCTCGTGCAGCCGTGCCAGTTCCACGAGTCCACGGGCGAGCCGGATCACGGCGCCGTAGGCGTGGTGGTCGAGCTGGCGCTGGTTGGCCCAGCGCAGCCGGGCGGAGAGCATCTGCAACAGCGAGGCGCCGGCGTCCGGATGCTGGCCGAGCAGCTTCTTCATGGCGGGCCATTGGACGACCCGTACGGTGACGTTTCCGCAAGCCACGACGGTGCTGGAGCGCGGCCTGCGCTCCAGTGCGGCCATTTCCCCGATCATGTCGCCGGCGCGGCGGAAGGCGAGTACCACCTCATGGCCTTCGACGGTGCAGGTGACGATCTTCACCATGCCGTGCAGGAGCAGCAGTACGTGGGTGCCGGCGTCGCCCTGGCGGAGCAGGGGGCGGCGGTCCGTGTACGCGGCGAGGGTGCCCGCCGCCATGAGGTGCTCCGCGGTTTCCGGGGAGACGCCGCCGAGGAACGTGTCCGCGGGGAAGCCCTTATCCACCGATCTCCCCCTGGTGGGTACGGGTCGCGCCCCGATGGAGGCGCCCGGTGCCGCGCCGCGAGCAGCCGCCGACCGGGGTGCCGAGCGCGGGCGAAATGGCGCCCATCGGGTGGGGGAAGGGGCCCGCGGGGCGCGGGAAGAGGCCCGCGATGTGCGGCCCGTAGGTGGTGGCGGGGGGTGGTGCGGTTCGGCCGTGGGTGAGGCGTGTTGGGTTGGTCGTTGACATGACGTGCCCCCAAGGAGTGTGCGCCCGGCGGCCGGCCGCTGCCGACCCGTCCCGCGTACGCCCGTCCATGGTGCCCACCGGCGGGACGCCGCCAACCGGTACGGCCTACTTGTCCGCAAGCCTGCCGTTTTTCGCCCCGAAAACCGTATGGATCGCTGTGCGTGGGGGAGCGGGCGGCGGAACGTCCGGAGCACCTGCCTGGGGCTCGCGCGACGCCCACCCGGCGGCCCGCGATGGGGCGGATGATTTCACCGGGATCGCTGGGGTCGTCAAGTTCCCCTGATGCCACCGGCTCCGCTGGGGCGGCCGGTGGCGGTGGCCACCGACCGGGCCGTCGTTCACGGGTGGGTGGTCACGCCTCCACCGTGGCTTCGAAGAGCGCCGTGCAGCCGTGCACCGTGAGGGTGAAGTCGCTGAACCTGGCGCTGAGTTCGCGGCGCAGGTCGTGGAGGCTGTCGTGCTGGTTGTTGAAGTCCTTGCGCGCGTTGAGCCGGTTGAGCGCGGCCCGCGCGGCCTTGGTGACGGGCACGCCCTGGGAGAGCACGGTGCTGCCGAAGACCTTGCCGCCGGGGCGTACGCAGGCGGCGGCGTGGTCGAAGGCGACGCCCTTGTGCGCGAAGTCGCCGGGCACGCAGTGCAGCATCAGGTTCAGCCCGGCCGAGCCGTGCGACCGCTCGGGCACCGGGAACGGCTCCAGGACGTTGCCCTGCACCGTGGAGACCCGGTAGTCGTGGGAGAGCCGTCGCTTGACGTGGGTCAGACAGTGCGGGTTCATGTCGAGCAGCGTGATGTGTTGGTCGGTGCTCGGCATGGTGCACTTGCTCAGCAAATATCCGGAGCCCACGCCAATGTCCAGGTGCGTGCTGGAGATATTCCGGTCATAGAGTCGAAGCAATTCCTTTCGCGACACTTTCCAGAGCACCGGACAGGTGAATCCGTAAACATTGAGGTCATAGAATTTCAAGGTGACGGGGTTATACGCCTGCTGCCCTGCTACGACGTCTTCGACGGTGGGGACGATGGCCAACGGGGTTCTCCTCGTACGGGTGCCTGACCTGGCGTACGGCCAGGTGGGCGGGGGTCGGTAGGGGCCGGTCCGCGGGGGGTGCGGCACGGGCTTCGAGTGGCCCGGCGCCCGGGGTGGAACGGGCGGTGGAACGGCTGGGTGGGCTTACGCGAATGCGTTACGCGTCGGGTTCCGG
>NZ_JBEHZD010000312.1:0-9325 GCF_040240285.1 Streptomyces sp. HSW2009
AGCCCCCACCGTACGAACACCACCGCGCGAACCACACCCCCCCCCCCCCCCCGCCCCCACCCCACCCACCCCAACCCCCCCCCCCCCCCACCCACCCCCCCCCCCCCCCCCCCCCCCCCCCCCCCCCCCCCCCCCCGCCCCCCCCCCCCCCCCCCCCCCCCGCCGGAACAGACGCCACCCGTACGAGATGGCGCCTGCCCCACTCCACCGTAGGGAGCCCCGACCGGGAGGGGTCCCGCCCCGTCCGACCCAGCGGACCGGCCCCACCCCACAGGCCACCCGCCACACCCCGGCCACGCCCACCCGGTTCCCCTCCCGGCCTACGTCCCGTAGAACCGTGCCCACGACGACCGGCACCCCGAGCACCGCACCCACCCAGCGCACCGCACGAGCGCCACGCCACCCACGTTCCCCACCGTACGAACACCGCGGCAGTCGGCCCCACAACGCACGAGCCCCCACCGTACGAACACCACCGCGCGAACCACACCCCACCGCCCCCGCGTCCTCATCACCAACCCACCGATCCGCCGATCCGCCGATCCACCACCCAGCGGGCCCACCAACCCACCCACCCCACACCCCAGTTGAGAAGGACACCCACCCAACGACCAACCCAACCAACACCCACCCCACCCACGAGCACACACCCACACCCACCAGGGGGAGCCGGGGAAGTCATGGAATCGAACGCCGCGGACGTCGCCTTCGAGGAGGAGTACGCACGCTCCCTCGTCGCCAGCCACAACCACCTCACCATCTACGGCATCGACCTCGCCCACTCACCCGACCGCTGGTCGCTGGAGACCGCCTACCTCAGCCTGGAGGCCGAGTTCGAGCAGCAGGGCGACGGCCGGGGCGGCGCGGCGGCCGGGCCGCGCGCCGTGCTCCGCGCCGAGCAGGCGCTCGCCGGCCGGCACCGCGTACTGCTCCGCGGCATCGCCGGCTCCGGCAAGACGACCCTCGTGCAGTGGCTGGCGGTCGCGGTGGCCCGCGGTGCGCTGCCCGACGCGCTGCACGCCCTGCGCGGCCGGGTCCCCTTCGTCCTCCCCGTACGCCGCTTCACCCGCGAGCACGCCGGTCCGGCAGGACCAGGCGGCCCGGGCGCGCCCCGCACACCCGGCGAGCCCCGCGGAGGGGGCGGTTCCGGCGGCCCGGGGCGTGGCCGGCGCAGCGGTCCCGGCTTCCCCGCGCCGGCCCGGTTCCTGGCCGCGGCCCGCCACCCGTGCGCCGGCGCGCAACCGCCCGGCTGGGCGGACCGGGTGCTGGCCGCCGGGCGCGCCCTGCTGCTGGTGGACGGCGTGGACGAGGCCCCGGAGACGGACCGCGAACGCCTCCGGCACGCCGTACGCGATCTGCTCGCCCGCTTCCCCGGCACGGTGTGCCTGGTCACCTCGCGCCCCTCGGCGGTGCCCGAGCGCTGGCTCACCGACGACGGGTTCGCCGAGCTCACGCTCGCCCCGCTCAGCCGCGAGGGCGTCGCCGCGTTCATCCAGCGCTGGCACGCCGCGGCCCGCGAGGACGCGACCGACCTCGACCGCATCGACGCGTACGAACAGACGCTGCTCGGCGCCGTCCGGATCACCCGCGAACTCGGCCGCCTCGCCACCAACCCGCTGCTGTGCGGCCTGCTCTGCGCCCTGCACCGGGACCGCCGCGGCTATCTGCCGCGCGGGCGGCGGGCGCTGTACGACGCGGCCCTTTCCATGCTCCTGGAGCGCCGGGACCGCGAGCGCGCCATGCACCCCACCGACGGCATCGACCTGCCGCAGGAACCCAAGGTGCAGCTCCTCCAGAAGCTGGCCCACTGGATGCTGGTCAACGGCCGCTCCGAGATCGACCGCGGCGTGGCGCTCGACATCCTCGCCCAACACCTGCCGGCCATCCCGCACGCCGCCGAACAGGGCGGGCCCGAGGAGATCTACCGGCACCTGCTCAACCGGACCGGGCTGCTCCGCGAACCCACGCCGGACACCGTCGACTTCGTCCACCGCACCTTCCAGGACTACCTGGGCGCCCGCGCGGCCGTCGAGCGGCACGACTTCGACTTCCTCATCGACCACGCCCACCTGGACGACTGGGAGGAGGTCATCCGGATGGCCGTCGCCCTCGCCAGGCCCGACGAATGCGGCTACCTCCTTGAGGCCCTGCTCGCGCCGCGCAAGGGCGGCCGGCCGGTCGAGGCCCGGCACCGCAAGCTGCTGGCCGCCGCCTGCCTGGAACACGCCACCGAACTCGACCCGGCGGTACGGGCCCGCGTCCACCGCTACACCCGTGACCTGATGCGCCCCACCACCCTGGAGGGGGCCAGGGCGCTCGGCTGGATCGGGGCGATCGTCCTGGAAATGCTGCCCGACCCGGCCCGCGTGTCGGACGCCGAGGCGCACCGGCTGGCCGTCACCGCCACCTCGGTCGCCGACGACCGGGCCATCGACTACCTGACCCGGCTCCGCGACCGCACCTCCTGGCCGGTACGCACCCAACTCGCCGGGGCCTGGCGGCGGTACGACACCGACCGCTACGCCGACGAGATCATCGCCCACCTCGACCCGAGCGACCTGGAGTTCCCGGTCTCCAGCCCGGAGGAGTTGGCCGCGCTGCGCCGGCTCGGCGGCCGGCCGTGCGTCCAGGTCACCGGCGAGTTCACCCCGGCCCAACTCGTCGCCGGCCTCGCCCCCGGCCCCCTGGGCCACCTCTGGCTCACCCACGACCCGGGCCCCGAACCCCTGGACTGGCTGGGTGCCTTCCCCCACCTGCACACCCTGCAACTCCCCCGCACCGCAACGCCCGTCGCGGTCCCCGCCGGCATCCAGGTCATCCACGACTGACCCGGTCACCCCGGACCGGCGCAGCCCACCAGGGCGTCCCCGGCCGAGCACGTACGCGCGTACGCATATGCGCATGTACGCAGGCGGGGACCGGGTAGCTACGAACGCGTACGCGCAAGCAGGCACGTGCCAAGCCGGCAGCGCACGAGCGGATGCGCAGGAGCGGACATGTGCAGGAACGGGCACTCGCGAGAACACGTGCGCGTGAGCGAGTACGCACAGGAACAGCCGCGCGCGGGCGAAGACGCACAGCAACAGCCGCGCGCCAGCGGGCACGCAAAAGGCCCGCCCCCGGAGCCGCCGAAGCGGTCCCGGGGGCGGGCCCCGTGCCGAGTGCGCGCCGTGCGCCGCCCGGTCCGGGCAGCGGCCTGGCGTGCTGCGTCAGATCACGCTTCCTTCTTCAGGTTCGGGCTGCCACCGGCGGCCGACTCGACCGGAGGAGTGTCGGGCAGCGCCGTCTTCTCCTCGCCGCGGAAGGTGAACTTCTTCTCCTCACCCTCGCCCTCGACGCCGACGACCACGATGTGACCGGGGCGCAGCTCGCCGAAGAGGATCTTCTCCGAGAGCATGTCCTCGATCTCCCGCTGGATCGTCCGGCGCAGCGGCCGGGCGCCGAGCACCGGGTCGTAACCCTTCTTGGCGAGCAGCGACTTGGCGTCCGCGCTGAGCTCAAGGCCCATGTCGCGGTCCTTCAGCCGCTCGTCCACCTTGGTCACCATCAGGTCGACGATCTGGATGATGTCTTCCTCGGTGAGCTGGTGGAAGACCACGGTGTCATCGACACGGTTGAGGAACTCGGGCCGGAAGTGCTGCTTGAGCTCCTCGTTGACCTTGTTCTTCATCCGCTCGTACCCGGTGCGGACGTCGCCCGCGGCGGCGAAGCCGAGGTTGAAGCCCTTGGAGATGTCCCGGGTGCCGAGGTTGGTCGTCATGATGATGACCGTGTTCTTGAAGTCCACGACCCGGCCCTGGGAGTCGGTCAGGCGACCGTCTTCCAGGATCTGCAACAGCGAGTTGAAGATGTCCGGGTGGGCCTTCTCGACCTCGTCGAAGAGGACGACGGAGAACGGCTTGCGGCGCACCTTCTCGGTGAGCTGACCGCCCTCCTCGTACCCCACGTATCCGGGGGGCGAGCCGAAGAGTCGGGAAACCGTGTGCTTCTCGCTGAACTCCGACATGTCGAGCGAGATGAGCGCGTCCTCGTCGCCGAACAGGAACTCGGCGAGCGTCTTGCTCAGCTCGGTCTTACCGACACCGGAAGGACCGGCGAAGATGAACGAACCGCCGGGCCGCTTCGGGTCCTTGAGCCCCGCCCGGGTGCGCCGGATGGCCTGCGAGAGCGCCTTGATGGCGTCCTTCTGGCCAATGACGCGCTTGTGCAGTTCGTCTTCCATCCGCAGCAGCCGGGAGGACTCCTCCTCGGTCAGCTTGAAGACCGGAATGCCGGTGGCCGTCGCCAGAACCTCGGCAATCAGCTCCTCGTCCACCTCGGCGACGACATCCATGTCGCCGGCCTTCCATTCCTTCTCCCGCTTCGCCTTCGCGGCCAGGAGCTGCTTCTCCTTGTCGCGCAGCCCGGCGGCCATCTCGAAGTCCTGCGAATCGATCGCGGACTCCTTCTCGCGGCGCACGTCGGCGATCTTCTCGTCGAATTCGCGGAGGTCCGGCGGTGCGGTCATCCGGCGAATGCGCATCCGGGAACCGGCCTCGTCGATGAGGTCGATCGCCTTGTCCGGCAGGAAGCGGTCGGAGATGTAGCGGTCGGCGAGCTGCGCGGCGGCCACCAGAGCGGCGTCGGTAATGGAAACGCGGTGGTGCGCCTCGTACCGGTCGCGCAGGCCCTTCAGAATTTCGATGGTGTGCGGCAGCGACGGCTCCGCGACCTGGATCGGCTGGAAACGGCGCTCAAGGGCCGCGTCCTTCTCCAGGTGCTTGCGGTACTCGTCGAGCGTGGTGGCGCCAATGGTCTGGAGCTCACCGCGGGCCAGCATCGGCTTGAGAATGCTGGCGGCGTCAATCGCGCCCTCGGCCGCGCCCGCACCCACCAGGGTGTGCAGCTCGTCGATGAACAGAATGATGTCGCCGCGCGTACGAATCTCCTTGAGCACCTTCTTCAGGCGCTCTTCGAAGTCACCGCGGTAACGCGAACCGGCGACCAGCGCACCCAGGTCCAGGGTGTACAGGTGCTTGTCCTTGAGCGTCTCGGGAACCTCGCCCTTGACGATGGCCTGCGCCAGCCCTTCGACGACCGCCGTCTTGCCGACGCCGGGCTCGCCGATGAGGACCGGGTTGTTCTTGGTGCGGCGCGAAAGCACCTGCATGACCCGCTCGATCTCCTTCTCGCGCCCGATGACCGGGTCGAGCTTGGATTCGCGGGCGGCCTGGGTGAGGTTGCGGCCGAACTGGTCCAGGACCAGGGAGGTGGAGGGCGTGCCCTCCGCCGGGCCGCCGGCCGTGGCGGCTTCCTTGCCCCCGGAGTACCCGGAGAGCAGTTGGATGACCTGCTGCCGCACCCGGTTCAGATCGGCGCCGAGCTTCACGAGGACCTGGGCTGCGACGCCCTCGCCCTCGCGGATCAGGCCGAGCAGGATGTGCTCCGTACCGATGTAGTTGTGGCCGAGCTGAAGGGCCTCGCGGAGCGAGAGCTCCAGGACCTTCTTGGCTCGGGGGGTGAAGGGGATGTGGCCGGACGGGGCCTGCTGGCCCTGACCGATGATCTCCTCCACCTGCTGCCGGACCGCCTCGAGCGAAATCCCGAGGCTCTCCAGGGCCTTAGCGGCGACACCCTCACCCTCGTGGATCAGGCCCAGGAGGATGTGCTCGGTGCCGATGTAGTTGTGGTTGAGCATCCGGGCTTCTTCCTGAGCCAGGACGACAACCCGCCGCGCACGGTCGGTGAACCTCTCGAACATCGTTAATCGCTCCTCAGAGCGGTCAGAAAGATCGGGGACGATCCCCTCCCTGTCCTTCCGCAGCTTAGTCCCGCAAGCAGGGACCGCTCATTCCAACTGCCGACACCCGGGATCTCCCCCCGTACCGGTGGCGAGGATTCCTGCCCCGAACAGCCGACACCTGCTCCAACCCGATGGTGCGAGACGATGTTCCCGCAGGCCAAGCACTTACGCATACCGCCACTACGCCGATGGCGAACGCGCCCTTGCCCCGACTGCCGGGCCGCCCCTTCCCACTAGGACTGTTTTACCCTCACGCACTGACACTCCATGCCGCGTGAGCCGCTTCCATCCGCTACGGGCGAACAACCTCGCGCCGCCGAAGAGCCTCAACCGCTCCCCGCACACCCAAGGTCGGACACGCACAGCCATGTCGCGTCAACCGAGCGTAACCCCTCGATCCCGGCTGGGGTTGCCCCGGACATGACCCCATACGGCCCGGACGCGACACCACTCCCCCGGCTCCCCCGACTCCCACGGCTTCCCGGCCCCACCGGACTCTCCCGCCTGCCGCTGCCGCCCCGACCCCGTGCGCCCCGTACGTCCCGGAGCGGGCCGCGTCCGCGCGCGCCGTGGCAGGTGGTGCGCGAGTGGTACGAGCGCGAGTTGGGCTGGCCCACCGACCCGGCATGCAAGGGCCCGGTCCAGTTGCTGACCGGGCTGCTCTTCGATGTGGTGGAGGTGCCGGCCGCCGCGGGGTACGCGACGTTGCGCCGGGTGCCGCGCACCGGCCCGGTGGCCGTCCACCGGGGGAAGGTGCGCTTCCTCATCGCCCCGGGCGGCGCCGACGAACTGCCGGGGCTGCTCGACTGGCTCGACTGGGGCGGCGTGCCGCTGGAGATGACCGCACTCGGCGCGGGCGGTCGGATGACCGCACCCGCCCCCGTGGCCCTCGGGGGGCGCGGCTCGCGAGGGACCGCCGCGTGGGTGCGGCCTCCGAGGCCGGGGTGCGGAACGAGAGGGGGATTGCCGTCCCTCGGCCTCCGGCACGGGGAGGGAGCCCGAGGGGTCCACGGCCTTCCCGACGGAACGGGAAGGGACGGCTTTCAGAGCGACACCGACGCCCCGGACCTGGTCCGGCTGGTCAGCGTCGCGGCGACGGAATGCCACCGGGCCCGGCTGCTGCACGTGCGGCGCAAGAGGGCGGGCCGGTCTCAGCCGTTGGCCTTCTCGTACGCCTCGCGCACCGTCGCCGGAACGCGACCGCGGTCGTTGACCTCGTAACCGTTCTCCTTCGCCCAGGCGCGGATCTTCGCCGTGTCCTGGCTGCTGCTCGCACCCGTGCGCACGCGACCGCGACCACCGGCGGCACGACCCCCCGTACGACGACCGCTCTTGGTGTACGGCTCAAGGGCGGAGCGGAGCTTGTCCGCGTTGGCCGTGGTGAGGTCGATCTCGTACGTCTTGCCATCGAGCGCGAACGTCACGGTCTCGTCGGCCTCGCCACCGTCGAGGTCATCAACAAGAAGGACCTGAACCTTCTGTGCCATTGAGGATTCCTTTCACGGATAAGGGATTACGAGGCATTAGCAAACCGCTTTTCCCGAGAAAACACAAACCCCCTGGGAAGGTTCAGCTACGCATCCGCGTGGGAACACTCCGTCGCGGAGCTATGTGATAGGTGAGCGATTCGGACATAGGGGCCGGCGATCACAGTTGCAGAAGCATCCGACTGTTGCCAAGGGTGTTCGGCTTCACCCGTTCGAGGCCAAGGAACTCCGCGACGCCCTCATCATAGGAACGCAGCAGCTCGCTGTAGACATCGCCGTCGACCGGCGTCTCCCCGATCTCTACGAAGCCGTGCTTGCTGAAGAACTCGACTTCGAAGGTGAGGCAGAAAATTCGCCGAACCCCGAGCCATCGCGCCGTCTGCAACAGCTTGTCCAGTACTTGGTGCCCCACACCGCAACCCATGAGCTCCGGATGGACCGCCAGGGTGCGCACCTCGGCCAGGTCTTCCCACATCACATGGAGCGCGCCACAGCCAATGACCTCACCGTCCTCGTCCCGCTCGGCCACCCAGAACTCCTGGATGTCCTCGTAAAGCGTCACGGTCGCTTTGTCGAGCAGGATGCGCTCACCCACGTACGCGTCGATGAGACGTCGTACGGCACGAACATCGGTGGTGCGGGCCCGGCGGACGGTGACGGCTTTTGATAGTGGGGACATGGCCGGACGCTATCGCCCTGCTTCACCCGCGGTGTCGCCGGGCTCGTCGAGTTGTACCACCCGCATGGCATCACGGAGCGCTTCCCGCTGGCCTTCGGACATCATCCCGAAGAACGCCACGAGGGCCGCCGCCGGGTTGTCACTAGCGGACCACGCTTCGTTCATGAGTGCGGCGGCGTAGGCGGCGCGGGTGGAGACGGCTTCATATCGATAGGCACGGCCTTCTGCTTCCCGCCTGACCCAACCCTTCTGATGAAGGTTGTCCATTACCGTCATGACGGTCGTGTACGCGATCGAGCGTTCCTGCTGAAGGTCTTCCAAGACTTCTCGGACGGTGACCGGGCGGTTCCACTTCCACACCCGCGTCATCACGGCGTCTTCCAACTCTCCCAATGGCCGAGGCACACCCGAATAATAGTGGCAGATGTCCCATTTGCCCGGTTAATGGGCAGAGAAAAGGACGCATGATCCGGCCATTGGCGGCGGTTCATGCGTCCCTGCTGGGTCCGGCGACCGTGGGCACCTCCCGATTTCGGCCGCGACCTGCCGGCGCCGAATGGGTACGGGCGGCGGGTCGGTGCCGAAAAGGGTGCCGGCGGTGTGGCCGGCACCGAATGGGTACGGCGGCGGCCCGGTCGGCGCCGGAATGCGGCGCGGCGCGGCCGGTCGGCTCAGGCGCCCTGTTCGCCCGGCACGCCGTCCTGGCGGGTCCGCTCGGCGGATGCCAGAACGGAATCCACCGCGGCGTCCTCCTTGCTCTTATTGGCGCCGCCCTGGCTCTTCACGATGGTCTTGATCAGCGCGATAAAGGCCACGGCCATCACGACGGGCGGGACCAGCGCGGAGACGTAATCCATGAGTGTCGGCCTCCCTGTGCCTGAGGGCACCAGGTTACGCGGTGACCTCCTGGCGGCCGTGACAGGGGCCGGCGAAACGGGGGCGAAGGGGCCGGGCGGCCCCACCACGCGGAACGTTCCGCCGGCCCGGGGCGATCCGCCGGCCGGGCGAGCGGGTGGTCAGGCCGAGCGGGCCGTCAGGTGCGGGAACCGGGAAACCCCCGAGTGCTCAGAGCGCCCTGAGCGCCTGGAGTTTCCTGAGCGCCCGGCGGACCCAGAGAACCCAGAGAATTCAGTGGATTGAGCGGGGTCAGTGGATTCAGCGGGGTCTCGGTCGTCGGCCGGGGGCGCCTGGGTGGGCTCGGGGGCGGGCCGCTTGCGGGGGAAGACCTCGCCGGGGGTGGGCACGGGGCGGCGCGGCGCGGCGGGGCCCCGGGTGGTGGCGGGGCGCTCGGCGGGGCCCGTGCCCCGCGCGGGGCGCCGCGCCCCCGCCGGGGGGGGGTCGGCCCCCGGCCCGGGGGGGGGGGGGGGGGGGGGGGGG
>NZ_JBEHZD010000313.1:0-9309 GCF_040240285.1 Streptomyces sp. HSW2009
GGGGGTGGGGGGGGGGGGGGGGGGGGGGGGGCGGGGGGGGCCGTGGGCGGTGGCGCCGGGCGCCACGAACGCCGCGACGAGCACCGTTGCCAGCGCGGCGGGGCGCAGCGCCCGGGATCGGCTAGACACCTTGAACACGTCGTCCACTCCTCAGCGACTCTCGGCCGCTCGCGCACGGTGGCGAAGCGATTCGCCGGCCTCTTTTCGGCCAGGGCGTCAGCGGCGTTGTCTTGGGCGAACCGCAACATACGGTTCGCCGGCACCCTGACAGCGGCCCCGGCCGCGGGGCCGTCGCGCGGGCGGCGCCGAGGTGAACAAGCGATACCCAGGGGCGCGGGCCCCGGCCGCCACCGCTTCGCCGTACGCCCAACGTTCACCCAGGTCATGCGCGCCATCGGGGCCGCGCCCCGGCGGGCGCCCGGCGCCCGCCGGCGCCCCTGGCGCACCGCCCGCGCCCCCCATCGCCGCCCGTCGACCGTGCGCCGGCAACGCCTCGTACGGCATGGGTACGCGGCGCCGGCGACGCTCTCCGCACCGCTGCGACCGAGGTGGCGGCGCGGCCGAAATCGCCTGTGGCGTGCGGCGGTTGACACCGCGTTCACGGCGCGGCGACTTCGGCGGGCCCGGCGGGGGGCGCGCCCGGCGCACCCCCGTCCCGGCCGGCCGTCTCGCCATCCGAACGGCGGCGGTGGCACGCCGCTGCGGGGTCGTCCGCGCCGGCCGCGCAGGCCGCATCGAGCGACCGACATCGGGACTGGCCCATTACCACTGGTGAGGCGCCCGTACCTGGTCAGCCGCGATCCAAGTTTGTGAATCAATTCACACCTACCTCTTGGCCGGGCCCTGGATTCCGTGTTGAGATGCGCGCACGACTTCCGGCTCGATGGCGCGCTTGGGGAGGGCAATGTGGCGGACACCGCCATGTCACGTTCTGGATCGTCGGAATCCGTAATAGGACCAGGGGGTGGGTTCCATGCCGGTTTCCCTGACGACCCCTTGCACACGGCGGTGTGGCGGCTGCGTTCCCGCGGCTGCTGGCACGACGCCGCGGAACTGCTCAGCCCGCTCGCCACGACCGACCCGGCCGCGGCCCGACTGCGCAGTTCCGTACTCACGGAACAGTGCATGTTCACCACCGGTGGCTGGGAGGCCGCCGAGGACGCGCTGCGCGCGGCCGAGGCCATCGCGCACACCGACGACGAGCGCGGGGCCGCGGCCTGCGAGCGCGGCCATCTCGCCTATGCGGCCACGCTCTTCGGCAACCGCGACCGGGCGGACGAGGCCCGCTCCGCCCTCGGCCGGTCGGCGGCGCTGCTCGCCCCCGACTCGCGGTCCCGCCCGCTGCTCGACTTCCGGCGCGGCCTGCTGGCCCAGCACCTGTCGCGCAACGCGACCAGCGCCCAGGCCGCGTTCCAACGGGCGCACGCCGCGGCGCTGGCCCGCGGCGCCACGCTGCTGTGCTCCTTCACCTGGCGGCACCTGGCCGCCATGGCCGAGGAGAACGGCGACCGCGCGGAGGCCCGCCACGGCTTCCTCGAATCCCTGCGCATCCGGGAGGAGTTGGGCTATCTGATCGGCATCGCCCCGGCCCTGGTCGCCCTGGCCAGCGTCGAGCCCGAACCCGAGGCGGCCCGACTGCGCGCCGAGGCCACCCGGCTCGTACGACTGCTCGGCGGCGTCCCGACCTGGCTCGCGCGCCGCCTCCAAGCAGCCCAGGACGCAGCAGCCCCACCCCCACCGGACGCCAGCGCCCCGGCCACCTGACCCCGACGGTCCCGCGTCCGCCCGTACCCCTTCCGGTACGGGCGGACGCGCGAGTGGGGGCCGCCGCAGCAGTACGGGCCAACGCGCGGGATACGAGCCGCCACGGGGCGGGGCACAAGCGCGACAGGCACCCAGGGGCGGGACGGGCACCCAGCCGAGCCGGCCCGAAAGCCAAGAAGTCCGCCCGTCACCCCCACGCAAAATGAGCACGGATCAGGCTTTCCGCCGTGGCCGTGTCGCTCACGGCGAGCGCGCTCAGCAGGGCCGTGTGTTCGGCGGCGTCCGCGACGAGGTCGGCCGGTTCGCGTACGGAGAGCGGCGACCACTGGGCGCGGCGGTGCAACTCCTCGGCGATCACCACGAGTTGACCGTTGTCGCCGAGGCCGAGCACCGCCCCGTGGAAGGCCCGGTCGGCGTCCGCGTAACCGGCCGCGTCGCCGTCGTGGGCGGCGAGCGCCGCGGCGTCGGCGAGCGGTTGGAGCGCGGCCCAGCGCCGCGCGGGCACCGTACGGGCCAGCCGCAGCATCGCCGGGACTTCGAGGAGCGCCCGCACCTCGGCCAGTTCGGCGCTCTGCTGCGGGGAGTGCTGCGCGACGCGGAAGCCGCGGTTGGGCACGATCTCCACCGCACCCTCGGCCGCGAGCCGCTGCATCGCCTCGCGCACCGGCGTCGCCGAGACCCCGAAGCGCTCGGCGAGCGAGGGCGCGGAGTAGATCTGCCCCGGCGTCAGCTCGCCGGCGAGCAGGGCGGTGCGCAGGGCGTCCAGCACCTGGTCACGCACGGAGAAGCGGTGCAGTACCGCCGGCGGGGGTGGCGCGACGGGCGTTGCGGACCGGCCGCTCGCCGTCGTCCGTGGGGCGCGCTGCTCCACTCGGGTCCTCCTGCCGCGTCCCGCTCAGCCTTGGCCTGGACTTTCCAGGCTTCCTGCACCATAGGTGGATAGCGCGGTAATTCCCACACCGATCCATTCGCGTAAGGTAAGCCTTACCTGATGAGACTCGTGCGATCGGTGGTCCCGATGACCGTGTCCGTGCCGGCCCTCCCCTCGCCCGCCCCGCTCTTCGCGGCGTACGACCGCCTCACCGACGTCTACCCCGCCCTGACCGTGCTCGACCAGGACCCGCGCTCGGGCGGCGGCTGGGTCACGGCCGCCGAACTCGCCGCCGGCGGGCCCCCCGTCGACACCTTCCTCACCTGGGACGCGGCGCAGATCCAGCGCGACTACGGGCAACCCGGCCGACCCGACGTGGTCGCCAGCTTCGGGCTGCACCGCTACGCCTGGCCGGCCGCCCTGCTGATCACGGTCCCCTGGCTGTTCCAGCGCCGGGTGCCGCGGGTGCCGGTGGAGCGGGTCTCCTTCCACCGGACGTCGGGGCGGATGACGGTCCGCATCACCGAGTTCGCCTGTCTGCCGGGCGATCCGCTGGCCGCCGCGCCCGGCGCCCGGGTGGTGCCGGACGAGGAGGCGCTGCGCGCCGCGGTGCGGTCCGCGGCGGCCGAGCACCTCGGGCCCGTGCTCGACGGCTTCCGGTCGCGGCTGCGTCGGGGCGGGCGCGGCCTGTGGGGCATGGCGACCGACGAGGTCGTCGAGGGCCTGTGGCACATCGGGCAGCTCACCGGCGCGGAGCAGGAGACGCTCGCCGCGGTGCGGGCGCTGCTGCCGGGCGGCACCGCCCCGTACGTCGGCGGCGCCGGCTTCCGCACGCTGACCGGGCCGGCCGGGGAGCCGTTGCGCACCCGGGACCGGGCGAGTTGCTGTCTCTTCTATACGCTGCGTCCCGCGGAGACCTGCGTGACGTGCCCGCGCACCGATGACGCGGAGCGACTGCGGCGCATGACGGCGAACTGACCACCCGTCAACCACCGGCGCGGGTGGGCCGGAAGCCCGCACGCGGGACGGACCGCGGGCCGGGCACGCCGTCAGTCGACGACGCACGCCCCCCGGCACGCCGATGCATCGCCGAGGCCGAGATTCGTCGCCGCTCAGCGCCCTCCAACTGGTCAATCACACCAATCACTTGCGGTAGATTCACCCCATCGGGTTTCGCCACTCGAACGCGACGCGGTGCCTTCGCGCCCGCGTTCGGCCCGCATCGCACCTATCCGGATGCCCCAGGTCTCCGTTGGCGTCCTCTTGCCCGGAAACGCCCTGGGACATGGCCCGGTTCCGTCAAGATGACCCGCGATAGGTCGTACTGCGGCCACAACGTCACGGAAGCGAGGCAAGGGGCATCGGATGAAACTGACCGACACATCGCTTGATTGGGCGCTGCCGGTCGCCGTAGCCGTTGTCGGAGTCGCGGTAGCGGTGACGTTGAAGACACGCGGCCAGAAGGTAGCCGCCAAGGACGCCGCGCCGGTCGACTCCTGGGAGCGCAGCGAGGAGCGCCGGCGACGCAAGGAAGCCGTCTACGGCAGCGCCTCGTACCTGCTGCTGTTCTGCTGTGCGGCCGTCGCCGCCGCGCTCTCCTTCCACGGTCTGGTGGGATTCGGGCGGCAGAACCTCAACCTGGACGGCGGCTGGGAGTACCTGGTCCCGTTCGGGCTCGACGGCGCGGCCATGTTCTGCTCGGTGCTCGCCGTGCGCGAGGCGAGCCACGGTGACGCGGCGCTCGGCTCGCGCCTGCTCGTATGGACCTTCGCCGGCGCCGCCGCCTGGTTCAACTGGGTGCACGCGCCGCGCGGCATGGGCCACGCCGGCGCCCCGCACTTCTTCGCCGGCATGTCGCTGTCGGCCGCCGTCCTCTTCGACCGGGCTCTGAAGCAGACCCGCCGGGCCGCCCTGCGCGAGCAGGGTCTGGTGCCGCGCCCGCTGCCGCAGATCCGCATCGTGCGCTGGCTGCGGGCGCCCCGCGAGACGTTCGCCGCCTGGTCGCTGATGCTGCTGGAGGGCGTGCGGACGCTGGACGAGGCCGTCGAGGAGGTGCGCGATGACCGCCGGCAGAAGGAGCAGGAGCGGCAGCGCCGCCGCGACCAGGACAAGCTGGACCGGGCCCGCATCCGGGCCTACAACCGGCAGCACCGGATGTGGGGCCGGCGCGGCGGCCGGCAGGTGGACGCCTCGGGCGCGTTGCCGGCCGGGGCTGGACAGTTGAGTTCGGAGAGTGCCATACCGGAGTCCCCCGGCCTCGAACGGCCAGGTAGCGGTCTTCCCGTCCTCTCCCGGCCCGCGTTGCAGTCGGTCAGCAAGACGGAGAAGGAGGGTGACGCGGCGGCCCCAGGCCGCCCGCGTACCGTTGACCTGACCGCCGAGGACGACACCCTGACGATTCCGCGGCTCGACTCCCTGGAGGAGAAGCTGGCGGAGATTGAGCGTCAGTTCGGCTGAGTCAGGCCACCCAGCACCCGCCGGGTCCGTACGGAATCTTCCGTACGGACCCTGCGGTCGTGTGCGGGGTCATGCCCGCGGAACGCGGATGGTGTCGTACGGGCCAAGCGGCCCGACGGTGGTCAGTCCTCGGTCCCGGTCGTGCTCAGTTCGCACCAGACCGCCTTGCCCACGCCGTGTTCGCGTACGCCCCAGGCGTCCGCCATTGCATCGACCAGGAGCAGTCCCCGGCCCGAGGTGCCGGCGTGCGTCGCCTCCTTGCGCGGCTGCGGGGCGCGCCGGGTGAAGTCCCGCACTTCGAACCGCAGTCGGCCGCCCCGCGCGGTGGGCGCACCGGTCAGCAGCCGGGCCCGGACGACGGCGCCGCCGTCGGTGTGCACCAGGGCGTTGGTGACCAACTCGCTGATCAGCACCTCGGCGACGTCGCTGCGCTCCGGGTCGGCGCCGCACCCGCGCAACAACTCCCGCAGCCCCCGCCGGACATCCGCGATCGCGGCGAGCTCTCCCCGGTCGAGTCGCCAGGTCAACGCCGGTGCGGCCGGTCCGCGCCAGTCGCCCGGCTCCCCGGCCGTACTGCTTTCTACCGCTCCGGCACTCCTTCCGGCCTCCCCCGCGACGTTCCCGGTCTGCCTGGTGATCCGTGCGGTCTCCCCCGAGGCGTCCCGCCCGACGGTGGCCGTCCCGGCCGTCCGTCGGAAGTCCGCTTCGCCCAGCCGCGCAGCCTGACGTTCCATACCTCCCCGCCCCGACGTCTGCTCTTGATCCCCGAGTTCCGACGTACGTGGTGAGACGTACGTGGGTGAATCGAACGCGCGCTCCCGAACATGCATGCCCGTTCAAGGGGGGCGCACGCCCGGTCGGATGTTCAGATACGGGGAAGGTTGCGCAGGTTTGAACGGGCCATTTGCACCATCTTCCCCACCCCGCCGTCCAGCACGATCTTGCTGGCCGAGAGGGCGAACCCGGTCACCATCTCCGCGCGGATCTTGGGCGGGATCGACAGGGCGTGCGGGTCGGTGACGACGTCGACGAGGGCCGGGCCGCGGTGGGCGAAGGCGTCCCGCAGCGCGCCGCGGAGCTGCTTGGGCTTCTCGACCCGCACCCCGTAGGCGCCCGCGGCCCGGGCGATCTCCGCGAAGTCGGGGTTGTGATTGCTCGTGCCGTAGGCCGGGAGGCCCGCGACCAGCATTTCCAGCTCGACCATGTTCAGCGAGGAGTTGTTGAACAGCACGATCTTCACGGGCAGTTCGTACTGCACCAGCGTGAGCAGGTCGCCCATCAGCATCGAGAACCCGCCGTCGCCCGACATGGAGACGATCTGCCGCCCCCGGTCCAGGAACTGGGCGCCGATCGCCTGCGGCAGCGCGTTGGCCATCGAGCCGTGGGTGAAGGAACCGATCACCCGGCGCCGGCCGTTGGGCGTCAGATAGCGGGCCGCCCAGACGTTGCACATCCCGGTGTCAACGGTGAAGACCGCATCGTCGGACGCCTCTTCGTCCAGTACCGATGCGACGAATTCCGGATGGATGGGGATGTGCTTGTCTACTTTGCGGGTGTACGCCTTGACGACCCCTTCCAGTGCCGAGGCGTGCTTGCGCAACATCCGGTCGAGGAACTTGCGGTTCTTCTTGACCCGCACCATCGGCGTCAGGCAGCGCAGCGTCTCGCGCACGTCGCCCCAGACGGCGAGCGCCAGCGTGGAGCGCCGCCCCAGGTGCTCGGGCCGCACGTCGACCTGCACGATCTTCACGTCGTCCGGCAGGAAGGCGTTGTACGGGAAGTCGGTGCCCAGCAGGATCAGCAGGTCGCACTCGTGGGTGGCCTCGTAGGCGGCGCCGTAGCCGAGCAGGCCACTCATTCCGACGTCGAAGGGGTTCTCGTACTGGATCCACTCCTTGCCGCGCAGTGCGTGCCCCACCGGGGCCTTGACCCGCTCGGCGAACTCCATCACCTCGTCGTGGGCGCCCGAAGTACCGCTGCCGCAGAAAAGGGTGACTCGCTCCGCCCCGTCCACCAGCCTGGCCAGCTCAGCGATCTCGGCGTCACCGGGGCGCACCGAGGGCCGTGAGGTCATCAGGGCGTGCTCGACGGCCCGTTCGGGGGCCTGTTGGGCGGCCACGTCGCCGGGGAGCGCGATCACGCTGACGCCGCCGCGTCCGATGGCGTGCTGCACCGCAGTCTGGAGCACCCGGGGCATCTGTCGGGCGTTGGAGATCAGCTCGCTGTAGTGGCTGCACTCGCGGAAGAACTGGTCGGGGTGGGTCTCCTGGAAGTAGCCGGTGCCGATCTCGCTGCTGGGGATCTGCGCGGCGATGGCGAGCACCGGGGCCATCGAGCGGTGTGCGTCGTACAGGCCGTTGACCAGGTGTACGTTGCCCGGCCCGCAGGAGCCCGCGCAGGCCGCGAGGGAGCCGGTGAGCTGGGCCTCGGCGCCGGCGGCGAAGGCGGCCGTCTCCTCGTGCCGCACCTGCACCCAGTCGATGTCCGGGCGGCGGCGGATCGCGGCGGTGATCGGGTTGAGGCTGTCGCCCACCACGCCGTACATCCGCTGCACTCCGGCCCGTACGAGGGTGTCCACCACCTGCTCGGCCACGGTCTGCTTCGCCATCGCGCGCTCGCCCCTTCCGCTGGGTCCCGGGCTGCCGGGGCCGGCCACCCGTGCGGCGGCCGGGTGCCCCCGGTTCCTCCCATCAACCCACGAACGGCGTGGTTACGCCTCCCAGACGGCGACCGCCGTACGGTCGTCCGCGTACCCCTTGACGCGCAGCCGCACGTCGGTGAGGAAGGCGGCGAGGCCCGGCGGTTCCCCCTGCGACCACCGCTGACGCAGCGCGTCGGCGAACGCGGGGACGCCGCTGAACGGTTCGGCCAGGCCCGGGCTGCACAACAGCAGCGCATCGCCCGGCCGGGCGACGGCGGCCAGGAACCTGAACGGTTCCGCGGCCCGGGCATCGGGCCCGGTGGACGATGCGTCCGCGGCACCGGCCGCGCGGGTGCCGGCGCCCGCCGCCGACCCCGGACCGTGGCCCGCGCCCGCCTGCGGTGCGCCCGCCTGCGGTACGGGGCCGGCCGCGGGCCCGGTGGGGGACGCGGGTTCGGCGCCGTACGCGTCGACGGCCGGCGCGGCGGCTGCCACCCGCGGGTCGGCCAGCGGGCCCGGGGTGGGCACGGTGGTCGCCGGGCCTGCGCCGGGGCGGCGCCGGGCGAGGGTCGCGGTCGGTTCGTCGAGCGGCCCCCCGCCGGCGTCCTGGACGGCGGGCTCCAGGTCCTGCCAGGCGCCGTCGCGCAGCCGGAACAGGCCGCCGTCGCCGACCCCGAAGAACACCCGGGTCCGGCAGCCGGGCGCGACCGGCAGCAGCAGGCAGCGCAGCGCGGCGGTGTGCTCGGCCGGGTCGAGCCCCCGCTCGGCGGCCTGCGCGCGCAGTCGCCCGTACGCCCGGTCGGTGAGCCGTTGCAGCCCCGACTTGAGGGCGGCCCGGCGTCCGCCGCGGATGTCGTCGGCCAGCCGGGCGGCGCTGCGCCCGATCGCCCCCGCGATCGCGGTGCACAGGTAGTGGGCCGCACGGTGCGCGTCGGGTGCCGCCCGCGCCCCGCTGGCGACGGCCACCAGCAGCAGCGCGTCGTCACCGGTGCCGAAGCGGGCGGTGAGTAGCGCATCCCGGCGCGGCTCGCCGCGGTACCTGGCGGAGTCGCCGCGCGAGGAGGCGGCGCGCAGGGTCAGCGGCCCGTACCGGGCGCCGTCCAGCGCGGTGTCGGGCACCAGCCCGTCCAGATCGGCGGCGTCGGACTGCGGCAGCGCGGTCGGCTGGGCCTCGTAGGTGGGCGGCCTGACCCCGATGAACTCCCCCTCACCACGCGGCTGACCAGGCACGAAGGGGCGGGCGCCGGACGGGTCGACGGGCTGCGGCGCAGCCTCGGCCGCGACTGCGGCGGGGGTGGGGGTGGTCGCGGTGGACGTCGCGGTGGTGGCTGGGGCTGTGCCCGTGGGTGTGCTCGGGGCTGTGCCCGTGGGTGTGCCGGGGGTTGTACGGGGCGGTGTGGCGGGGGTGGTGGACGCCGCCGTGAGGTGGCCCGTGGGGTCTGGGGTGGGGTTCGCCCCGGGGGCGGGGGTGGGGGGGGCGGGGGGGGGGGGTGGTTTAAACCACACCCCGCCCCCCCGCCCGGCGCCGAGGGGGGGGGGGGGGCGGGGGGGGGGGAAAAAAGGCGGGGGGGGGGGG
>NZ_JBEHZD010000314.1:0-9288 GCF_040240285.1 Streptomyces sp. HSW2009
GGGTCAGGCGGGTGCGTACGCAGGGTGGGCGCGTTCGGCACGTGATGGGTGTGTGGTGGCTGCGTGGTGGGTGTGTCGATTCCGTGGCGCTCCGGCGGCCGAGCGCGGTCACAGCTATCGCCCGAACTCACTTGTGATGAAAGGCAGTTGTGGTGAAAGTCCGTGATCGGGATGCGGTCGAACGAGTGCTTCCGGCCGCGCCGTCGCGACCCGCTGCACCTTCGGGCAGCCGCCGTACCCGAAGGGCTGGCTCGCGCCCCGCTGACCGGGTGGTACGCCGGGGTGAGGCTGGTGCGCGGCGCGCGGGCCGGCCCGGCCGGCGACGCGGCGGTTCGGCGGCCGAGCGGGACCGGTGTGCGACGGACGGGCTGCGGGCCGGCCGGTCCGCAGCAGCAGAGGCTTAAGGGGCGTCAGAGGCATCAGGGGCGGCATCGACCGAGTGGGGTGTGCTGTGCGGGGGCGTGAGCGCTTTCCAACGCGGACCGGGACCGACACCGCGGGCCGCGCCCGGTGGTGGCCGGCCCGTGGCACGGGCGACCCGACCGGCCGGGCCGGACTCGCCGACCACCCCGGCGTGTTCCGCATAGCGACCCTCACCCTGGCGCTGTTGCTCGCGATCAGCGTCGTACCCGGTGCCGCCGTCGACCGCGGCTCACCCGGCCCCGGCGCCGGCATCACGCCGGCGCTCGTCGAGCGCTCGCTCGATCCGGGTGGGTCGATCGAGGTGGTCAAGGAGGTACGGACGCCCGTGGTGCCGCCGCGGCCTGACGTGGTGCTGCTCGTCGACGGCACGTACAGCATGGACGCCACCCTCACCGACTTGCGGAAGGACCTCAGCACGATCACGACCGGGGTGCGGGCCACGCAGCCCGACTCCCGGTTCGCGGTGGCCAGGTTCGGCGACCGTACCGACAAGGACCTGGTCTTCGACGTGAAGCAGGGCCTCACCCACGACCTGAAGGCCGTCGCCGACGGCGTCGACGCGCTCAAGGCCGACCTCGGCAAGGGCAGCCCCGGCCCGGCCGAGGACTGGATCAACGCCCTGTGGCGGATCGCCGGCGGGGCCGACGGAGCGACCCGGTTCCGGCCGGACGCCAGCCCGGTGGTGGTCCTGGTCGGCGACGCGTCGAGCCACGACCCCAGCGAGGGACACACCCTGACGGAGGCGACCAACGCACTGGTCGACGCGGGCGTACGGGTCATCGGCGTCGACGTGGCGACGTACCTGGGCGACGGGTTGAACGGCACCGGCGACAACGGCAACGGCCCCGGCCAGAACGGCGAGCCGACCCACGAACCCGACCAGGCCACCCGCGTCATCGAGGCCACCCACGGCAGCCTGTTCCAGGGCATCGACGCCGACCAGGTGGCCGAGAAGATCACCGAGGGCCTGACCAACCTGCCCACCACCGTCAGCCACCAGCCCGCCACCTGCGACCCTGCCATCCAGGTGCGCATCGAACCGGCTTCACAGCAGGTGACGAGCGGCGAGGTGGCCACCTTCCAGGAGACCATCAGCCTCACCGCCGACGCGCCGCAGGGCAGGACGGTGGAGTGCGGCATCCAGTTCCTGCTGGACGGCAAGGTTCCCGACCCCGACTCCACGACGTACGACCGGCTGTTCCGGGCCGCGGGGCAGGGGCCGGACGGCGCAGCCCCGGCGGATGCGGGTGGCGGCGAGCGCGGGGCCGTCGCGGGCGTGATCGGCGGTGGGGTCGGCGGGAGCGACAGCGGCCAGAACGCCGGCCTGGTCGCGGGCGTGCTCGGCGGCCTCACCGGCTCGACCGACGGTTGCCGTACGGGGGTCATCGCGGGCCTGGTGGCCGGCGGCGTGGGCGGCTCCGACAGCGGGCGCAACAGCGGCGGGGTGGCCGGCGTACTCGGCGGCGCCATCGCGGGCAAGAGCGGCAACTGCGACGGCCACGCACACGGCGGTGCCTCCAACGGCCATACGCACGGCGGTACTTCGGGTGCAACGGACGGCTCCGCGCACGGCGCCACGAACGGGGACACGAGCGGGGACACGAGTGGTGACGCCGTCGTGGGGGGCGTGCTCGGCGGCGTGATCGCCGGCACGCACGGCGGCCAGCACGGTACGCAGACGGGCGGCATGCTCGGCGGCGTACTGGGCGGTGCGACCTCGACCGGGGGCCACCACGGAGGTCCCGGCGGTGATCCGGGTGGTGGTGATCCGGGTGGCCACCCGGGTGGTGGTGACCCCGGTGGTACCCCTGGCGGTGGTGATCCGGGCGGGCCCGGTGGACCGGGCGGGCCGGGTGACCCCGGCGGCCCAGGTGGTCCGGGTGGTCCGGGTGGACCCGGTGGTCCCGGCGGCCCGGGTGGCGACCAAGACGGCGATCAGGATGGTGGCGAACCTGGCGGTGGCGACCCGGGCGGCACACCCGGCGGTGGCACTCCCGGCGGCGACCAGGACGGTGGCGAACCCGGCGGTGGCACCCCTGGCGGAACCCCCGGCGGAGACCAAGACGGCGATCAGGACGGCGACTCGGGCGGCGGCGACGAACCGGGGCCCACCCCCAACTACCGCCAGCGCATCAGCATCAAGGTCAACGACGTCACGGCGCCGGAGGTCGTCGTCGACGACCGCACGGTGGACGCCACCGACGGCAGCGGTGCGCGCATCACCTTCCCGGCCGCCGCCGTCGACCAGGTGGACGGATCGCTGCCGGTCACCTGCGACCCACCGTCGGGTTCGCTGTTCCCCGTCGGCAGCACCACGGTGACCTGCACCGCGACCGATGCGGCGGGCAACGAGGGAACCGGCACGGCGACCTTCACCGTACTGCCGGCCCCTCAGCCACCCAACCCACCCAATCCGCCGAACCCACCGACCCCGCCGGACCCGTCCAACCCACCCAACCCGCCGACCAACCCACCGACCCCGCCCGAGCCGCCCCGGCCGCCCAGCGCCGACGTCGCGGTCAGTGCGGGTGTCGCCCCCGCGCGCGGCTATCCGGGCCGGCCGGTCACGGCCAGCTTCGTCCTGACCAACGCCGGCCCCGACACGGCGCGCGACGTCGTCGTCGACACCACCTGGCCGCGTACCAAGAAGGCGGGACAACGCAGCGTGGCGGCCCCTTCGGCGTGCACCCGGCGCGCCCCCTGCTCGATCGTTCCCGGTGGGCGGCTGGTCGTGACCCAGACGGCCAGCTACCGCACGGCGGTCGCCGGCGACGTACGGGTGTCCGTACGCGGCTCGCTCGCCGACCCGGACCAGCGCGACAACCGCGCCACGGCCCCCCTCCGCATCCTGCAACCCAAGCTGACCCTCACCCCGAAGGTGGGCACGCCCGGTCAGGTGGCCCTCGTCCGCGGCACGGACTTCCCACCCGGGGCGCTGGTCTCGCTGTCCTGGAAACCCGGCATCACGCCCGCGCGCTCAACCGTGACGGTGCAGGCCGACGGCACCTTCCTCGCGCAGATGCTCGTCCTGCGCAAGGACCGGCTCGGCCCGCGCGAGCTGCGCGCCGAGGTACGCGGACTCGACCGGATGACGAAACCGTTCCTGGTGGTCCAACGGAACCTGCAACCACCGGACTTCGCCGGCCGAAGCTGACTCGGGCCACCCCGCGCCCCACACCGGGCGGGCGAGACCCGCGGCGAGCCTCCCGGCAGGAACCCGCGGAGGCAACCGACAGAGGGAGAGGGACGCGTGATCCACGAGGTCGACGAGGTGCTGCGGTCACTGTTCCGTACGGACGTACTGGCCGGCGCGCAGATCGCGGTCGTCTTCGACGCACCCACCCGCGAATGGGCGGCCAAGGTCAACGCCCCCACGGTCAACCTGTATCTGTACGACATCCGCGAGGACATGCGGCTGCGGGAGCGCGGACTGCACAACGAGTACGACGCGCGCGGGGTCGTCGTGGCCCGCCGCCGCCCGCCGCGGTTCTTCAAGCTCTCGTACCTGATCACCGCCTGGACCAAGCGGCCCGAGGACGAACACCGCCTGCTTTCCTCCCTGTTGACCTGCCTGTTGCGGCACGAGTCGCTGCCGAACGAGCGACTGACCGGCTCCCTGGCCGAGATCGGCGTGGCCGTCCCGATGACGGTGGCCCTCCCGCCACCCGAGGACCGCTCGTTCGCCGATGTGTGGAGCGCGCTCGGCGGCGAGCTCAAACCCTCGCTCGACCTGGTGGTGAGCGTCCCGGTGACCGAATCCCCGGTCTATCCGGTGGGCCCGCCCGTCACCGACGAGGGCCTACGGCTCGGCTTCACCGACCACGACCCGCAGGGCGCGGCGGAGGGGCCGCGCGAACGGGCCCCCGGCGGCGCCGAGTTGCCGATCTACGGCCGGCAGCCCGGCCGCCCCGCCCCGGCCGTGCCCGACCCGGCCGGCGGGCCCGAAGCGGAACCCGGCCGAGGCCGCCGGCGCCGCCCCGGCATCGGCCGCCGGATCTCGGAAGAACGACCCGGATGACCGACGAACACACCGACCAGCACCGTCAGTTGAGCCTACGTCACGTGCTCGCACGGGCCGCCCTCATCGAGGAGCGGGTACGCCGTGCGATCGACGCGCGCCAGGCCACCGACCCGAACCCGGACGACGCGTTCCGCGGCCTCTACCTGGACGACCACACCGTACGACGCCTGCTCGACGAGGGCCGCACCACCACCGACCCCGACCCGACCGACGCGGACCGACTCGCGGCGGCGGAGGCGTGGGCGGACCAGGCGGAGGCCCGGATACCGGGCGACACGGGGCGGGGCGACCTCGGGAGGGCAGGGCGGGGCGCGAGCGCGGACACGGACACGGACACTCCGAAGGTGACGGCCACCGCGGTCCCACCCCACACCCGCCTACGCGCCCTCGCTCACACCTTCGCCCTCACGCCGCTCGACGTCGAGGTCCTACTCATCGCCCTGGTGCCGGACTTGGACGACCGCTTCGAGCAGTTCTACGCGTACCTGAACGACGACGTGACCCGGCAGCGCCCGTCGGCCGGTCTCGCGCTCTCGCTGTGTGGCGTGTCGCCGGCCGATGCGCGGGCGCGGGAGCGGCTTGACCCGGCCGCGCCACTGTGTGCCGGTGGGCTGCTGCTGGTCGAGGAGCCGGACCGCCCGTTCCTGGCCCGCGCGCTGCGCGTCCCCGACCGGGTGACGGCACACCTTCTGGGCGGCGACACCCCCGACCCCCGGGTCGCCGACGTGCTGGCATCCTGGCACGGCGCCCCGGGTACGGACTGGCGCCAGGCGCCAGGCGCGGGCGACCCGGCACCGTTGGCGAGGGCCATCGCCGGCGGCGTCGGGTTGACCTACCTGCGCGAGGAACAGGGCGGTGCGGGCACGGCGCTCGCCGCAGCGGCGCTCGCGCGCGCGGGCCGATCGGTCATCGGCGTGGACCTGGAGCGCCTGGCGGCCGACCCGCACCCGACGGACGCCGTACGCATCCTGGTCCGCGAGGCCCGCCTCACCGGCGCCGGCCTGGTGGGCGCCCCCATCGACCCGCTGACCAGGGAAAAGCCTGAAGTGATCCGCCTCGTCGCGGAGGCGGAACTACCGGTGGTGCTGGTCGGACGAGCACCGTGGGACGCGACGTGGTCGACCCGCCCGCCACTGCTGTTGCCGGCCCCGCGGGTGGGCCCGGCCGAGCGGGCGGAGCTGTGGCAGCGGGCGCACCCCGCGCCCCTCCCCCACGATCTCGACCTCCCCCGCCTCCTGTCCCCCTTCCTCCTCACCCCCGCCCAGGTCAGGCAGGCGGCGCACAGTGCGACACAGATCGCGCTGCTGGACGGCGGCGCGCTACGGGCCGAGCACGTACGGGCCGGCGCCCGGGCCCAGAACGCGGCTGGCCTGGACCGCCTGGCCCGCCGCATCGAACCCGCCGTCACCTGGACCGATCTGGTCCTCCCCGCCGACCCGCTGGCCCAACTCCGCGAGCTTGCCGCCCGCGCCCGCCACCGCGACCGTGTCCTGGGCGACTGGGCCATGCGCCCCGGCGGCGGCCGTGGCCGCGGCGGGGCGGCCCTGTTCGCGGGCGACTCGGGCACGGGCAAGACGATGTCGGCCGAGGTCATCGCGGCCGACCTGGGCCTTGACCTCTACACGGTCGACCTGGCCACGGTCATCGACAAATACGTAGGCGAGACGGAGAAGAACCTAGAAAAAATCTTCTCCGAAGCGGCCGGCATCAACGGCGTACTCCTCTTCGACGAGGCCGACGCGATCTTCGGCAAACGCTCAGAGGTAAAAGACGCCCACGACCGCTACGCCAACGTCGAAAGCGCCTACCTCCTCCAACGCATGGAGTCGTTTGACGGCCTGGCTATTTTGTCGACCAACCTCCGGGCCAACTTGGATGACGCGTTTACGCGCCGCCTGGACCTGGTGGTGGACTTCCCGATGCCGGATGCGGAGCAGCGGCGGGTGCTGTGGGAACGGTGCCTCGGCCCGCTGTTGCCCCGGGCCGAGGGCCTGGACCTGGACTTCTGCGCGGAGTCCTTTGAGTTGGCAGGCGGCAATATCCGCTCGGTCGCGGTGACGGCAGCGTACCTGGCGGCGGAGTCCGGGGGGCCGGTGCGCATGGAGGACCTGATCCACGCGGTGCAGCGGGAGTACCAGAAGCTGGGGCGGCTGACGTTGGCTTCGGAGTTTGGGGAGTATGTGGGGTTGTTGGTTTGAGCTTGCTCTGACGATGGTGTGGGTGGATTGGCCTTTCAGCGATGTACAGCTCAGGCCTGTGCATTCGCGCCGTCGCCGAACATCTTGGCTTCGGCTGTTCGGATCTCTTCGGCGGTCAGTGGCCCGTGAAGCTCTTCGTTGGCCGCGATCAGCTCGCGCAGGCTACGGCGTTCGCTCTCACGCTGTGTTACGTAGCGGGGCGCCCGGCCTTGGTCGCTACAGTCACAGGCCGCGTCGCCTGTGACCTCGTGGAAGGACATGCGCGCGGGTCCCTCGTCGGGAGCGCAGGGAAGAGTGGCCATACCTCACTCTGACAGAACGTCCACGCCAGGCGAGCGCAAGTTTCTTCAGCCGATCCATGAGCATGATGCCTTGCCTCCTGCGGTTGACACCGCACCGCGGGGCACGAATCAAGGATGACGGTCGCAGCCGTTGAAACGATGTCTTAGGCACCGTCCCGCAGGGCCGACGTAACGATCCGATCGTAGTTTTGCCGGTCACGCGGGACACGAGGCTCCTCCAAGGCGCGGACTGCGACCGGATCGCCGGTGGGCCCTATCATCGCTCCCTCGATGTTTTCCCAGGCGAGCTCATCGGCATAGAAATCAATTCCGTAATGCGCAATAATCTTCGGCTCCCTGTCAACTTCCATTGCCCAGTACTGGCGTGAGTAGGCGACGTAGTTGGACTCATTGCCGCCGCCAACATCGGCCGCAAAGCAAGTGCCCCACCCGGGTACGTCGTACTGGGCGACCAGGTACAACGGGCGGCACACCGGCGTCGGCGCATTTTCTGCGATCGCGGCCAATCTCTCGGCCGTCATCTGCCTAGGACGCATGAAGGGGGATGTCATGCTAGTACCGGGTGAGGAGTGCATGAAGCTCTCAGTGCGCGCGACCTGCTGATCCAGTTGATCGTCCGGCTCTGTGAGATTTGCGACGTCCTGCCGGTACATCGCGGTGAGGAATTCTTGGAAGAACATTACGGCTTCATCGATGTCCACGTCAGCTCGCGCTCCTTCTCACGAAGAGCCATTCGTCGGCTCCGACCGTATGCGAATCTTTGGGTTTGTTCTCGCCGTTAGCTTTCAGAATGTACTCGTATTTCGTCTCCTCGACTCTCCGGATTGGCGGGTTGGAGACTGTCTTCAGGAGATCCGTGAACCGTTGCTGCGATTCCGGATCAGACGATTTATACCACGGCAGGCTCGTGACCATTTCCTTGAGAATGTCACCGACCAGCTTGCTGAACTTGATAGTGACCGTGAGATCCATAGAAACTTCACTAACATCCACTCCTTTCTCCAGAGCGAAACTTTGGATGCTGCCTTCTATCTCCCTCTCTGCCTCGCCTTGGATTCTCTTGTTGTAATGGTCGCTCGTCGAAACTAGGTTCAGGCCTTTTTTGAATCCAGAGCCGCCAAACCAGTCGGCGATTCCGTGTGCACGATTGAACTCCTCGCCTTCCACGAAGCCGTCTGGAGTCTGTGTGATACCTCGCGGCGCACCGGGAGGCTTCAGGTTCAGGTCGAGGCCTTCTATAGTGAGAGTCTCCGAGGAGCCCTTTCCCTTCTTGGTTACGGTGAATTTTTTGCCGGCCCGTGTCGTGTACGTAGTGGTAACTGTGTCGCCGCAGGTGACGGAAACGATGTTCGTCGGGAAATATTCGGAGTGTTCCTTCTGTCGCAGGCTTGGCAGGTCAAATTGCCCATAGGGCGAGACGTCGACCTTGTAGCTGTCCGGTCCGAGCTGCTTCATGCCCTCTTCCAGGTTTACTCGGAAGGACTCGTCGGCGATCGACGGTATTCGGCTCGCAGCCAGCCTCGCCAGCTCCTCCGGGACAGATGACCCGAGAGCCTTCAAGAACGTCCTCCGCTGAGGACTCTGAGAGCCGAATACATGGTTGTAGAAGTCGTTCGCTTCCGCTGTCTTCCGATTTCCCTTGAAGTAGCCGAGCAGCGGATCAACGAAATCGTCAGTCTGGGTCAGCACCTGTGCATCATTTTCCGTGCCATTGAGATCTTTCTCTTCGAACAAGTCAGGCGAACTCGGCAAGGGCCCCTTTCGCACCTTGCTGATGTAGGTCTTCCACCAGTAGGAGTGCACTTGCTGGATGAGCACGTTGTTGTGCTTGTCGCGCATCGCCGCCTTTATCTCGTTCCGTATCTGATTCTCGTCGCGGAGGGTGTGTTGCGGGGTCCGGGCCGTTTGGACATGCACCACTTCGCCCTCTGGCGTCGTGGAATCCACGACTAAATGGAGCGGGACGTTGCGCTTGCGTTCCACTATGCGGACGCCGGTCACCGCCACATCGTGGGAGTCAGCCCTGGCGAGCGCCCGGTCCGCATCCGCAAGCGCGGCAGCTTCATTCTTGCCCCCCTTGCCCTTCGTCTGATCCTTGCCGGTATCCGTGCCCTTCGCCCATTTTCTCGATTCACCTCGCCAAGCGCCGTTTCCTGTCTCCTCTGCCTTTCGCTTCCCGTTAACCTTCCTTTCAGAGTCGTATGCCGTCTTTTGGCCCTTCTCCCTCCCCTTCAACCGCCCCCAAATCCCCTTCCCCTTCCGCGCAATCACCCCCACCAACTTGTCAATAGCCCGCTTAACCGGCCGCCCCGCCGCCCGCAGCACGCTCTTCACCTTGTTGGCC
>NZ_JBEHZD010000315.1:0-9247 GCF_040240285.1 Streptomyces sp. HSW2009
ACCCACCCCAATCCCAGCCACTCCAGAGCCAGTTGCCTTCATCTCCAACCCCCCCCCCCCCCCCCCCCCCCCCCCCCCCCCCCCCCCCCCCCCCCCCCCCCCCCCCCCACAAACCACCACCCCCCACCCCCCCCCCCCCCCCCCCCCCCCCCCCCCCCCCCCCCCCCCCCCCCCCCCCCCCCCCCCCCCCCCCCCCCCCCCCACCCCCACCACCCCCCCCCCCCCCGGGGCGGCGCCCCCCCCCCCCCCCCCCCCCCCCCCCCCCCCTCGCACTCGCACACTCCCCCACCCCTTCACGGCACCCGACCAACCGCACCCACCCGGCACGGCCAACACCGCAAGAAACGCGAGGAATCCTTCAACTTCAGCAGGTGGCGGCCGGCGTCTCGAACGTCTGCTGCCCCTCGACCTTGATCAGACCGACGTACTTACGACCGCACGGGTAGCTCATGTTCCAGGTGCTGTTGGCCCGCTCGCCCTTGCTGATGGTCTTCGTGGGCCCGTACGAGGTGCTGCTCGACCGGAACCCGAGCTTCGCCTTGATCGTGGAGCCACCCTTCTTGGTGTAGAACACCTCGATCCGCTGCGGGCTGGTGTTCAGCGAGATGCAGAGCTGCCCGTTGCTCATGCTGGTGCACTTCACCCGGTCACTACCGGAAGCCACGGACGGCGCGGACTCCACCGACCCACCCTTGTCGGCCGCGATGGCCGGCCCGGCGAGCAGCGAACCGCCGGCAGCGAGACAAGCAGCAATGGACAGCGTGATACGACGACGCATGAGGTCGTTCCCCCAGATCAATATCGGCCAAGATCAACGCCGAGAGGCTACCCACATCCAAAAAAGATTTCCACCTTGTAAACACGCCTGACGTGCAGCTTTCCCCTCCCACCCACCCCCAAGCCCCTCACACCACCACCCCGACCCACCCCAATCCCAGCCACTCCAGAGCCAGTTGCCTTCATCTCCAACCCCACCCACGCCCCCACCCCACCCAACTCCCGCCCCTCGCAACCCACATCACCACAACAGAACATCCCACCCATCTCCCACCCAGCCGCCCCACCCACACCTTCCGGACGAACACCGCAGAGCTCGCGTATACCTGCGGAACTCATGCGGAATCACCGGGCCCCACGACAACGGCGATGCGAAAGCGGGCCTCACACGGGCCGGACCGACCCACCTCGCGACCTCACCCCGACCCGCCGCACGATGACGTCGGCTGCTGCGCCATTGCCCGCCACACATCCGACCCGGGCGAGCGAGCATCCACGACAGCGCCCGAAACACCGGCGCCGGCCGACAGGCCGTGGCCGACGGGACACATCCACACCGCCGCACCCAGGGACCGCCACCAAACACCAAAACGCCCCGGACCCACCCAAGGCCCCGGGGCGTTTCGCGCAGCTCATCGACATGGCCACACACAGAGCCGACTGTCGGGTTCGAACCGACGACCTTCGCTTTACAAGTTCGATCAGCAGCCTCAACCGCCCCAGCCTGCAGCAGGAGGTCAGCGCCATACAAGGCTTTCCACAGCTGCCACCGTCCGTCTCTATTGATGTCAGATACGGATGTCAGCTTGCCTCGGCTCATGACATGCGGACGCGCACCCACGGCCCAACCAAACCAGTCACTCCTGCCCCAATCGACTGATCACCGGCGAAAGGGCGTCCCTCTCAGAAGCCAGCCGAAACGAGACTCCCCCTGAACTTACTGATGTCCTCGGGCTCAACTTCGGGACGCAGGGCGATCACAGTGCATATGGCATCCATCAGGTGCTGAGGGCGCCTGAACGGCGTAAACCTCAAGAAATCAGCCAAAACCCGTTTCCCGTTGACCAGTCTCTTCCATGAGCCATCCCATTCAGCATCCAGCCTCTCCCTGATTTCAGCCGCGACGGCAGAGAGAATCGCTGCACTTTTTTCAGCTCTACGCTTTTCCAGTTGAAAGTAGGCGGCAAGGTCATTCTTGTCGACCTTGAGGCTAACCGCAGCCCTCGTCCTCGCCTTCACGGTCTCCTCGACAAGCAATCTCTCAACGTCTTCCCTTTCGGAATCAGCAATTTCGGCTAGCTTTTCTTCGACCTCCACAGAAGTTATCGACGGCCCGACGAGACCCATAGCCGCACTGAGAACATCACCCTCCAGGAAACAGTTCTCAATCATTCTCCTGCGCCACACCCACAGTCGACCTCGACCATCGGAAGCGTCTACCAGGTCTCTGTCACAGACCGCTATCCACGGGAAAAGCTGCTCGTTCTTCTCAAGAGTCTTGGCCATAGATAGCACGGCTGCTTTATTGCCCGCCACGTACACCAAAGAGCGCGCAGTTTCTAGCGGGAACAGCGTTTGCAGATATTTGCGATCAGTTTCCCCCTCAACCACAACCATGCGGTCGTACTGCAGGACCGAACTAGGATGCATCCCAAGCTCGGCCATAACATCCAGTCGTAGCGCTTGCTCGGAAACCCTCTCCGCCTGGTTGACTCCATCCTTAGTTGCAGGTTTAACATTGATCAGCGCGTCAAGTGGAGCCGAATTAATTAGACTAGGAGAGTGAGTGCACAGCCACATCTGCGCATTTTGCATACCTTCCTGAATGGTGCTGGTAATGGTCGTCTGCAATGCTGGGTGAAGATGCAGCTCAGGCTCATCCAAAAGGAGGACCCCGCCTTTAGCGGCAAGCCTACGCGCCATATACATGAGACCTAGGCATTCGAGCTCACCACTTGACAGCTTTCCCAGATCGTGTTGCTCGCCGGACGCAGTCTCAATGGACAAGGACACGCTTCCATCTTCTCGCAAAGCAGGCCGATGGATTATCTTTCCAGTTGCTTTATAGAAGTTTTCTGTTATGAACTCAAAATCCGAAGACCTATTCCCTCTACCACTGTCGCCGCTCCTCCGCGACACTAGATCGACGTAGTCCAGTGAAGTAAGGTACTGCGGAACTTCACTAAGAGTAAATTGCGACCATTCCGTGGTAAGGGCCGATACCGCTTCCGTTCGGAGCCGGGTGATCGCTTCGTGCTCAAGCAGACTTGGGTCCACTCGCACACTGGCATCCCTGGCAACGGACCTTTCGGCAGGAATGATATCTAGACTGCAGAAAGAGTTGTCTCTTTGGAAAATCGCATCCCGAAGGATATCTGGCCAGTAATCTTCGTCGGGCCACCGGATTACGTTCCTTCTATTGAAAACGAGGTGCAATGTAACCAACTCGGGGCATGCGTATTCTTCTTGCGAGCCTTCGTTCCGGAAAGCAGAGACCATTTCACGCTCGGTCTCCGTAAGAACGAAAGTGGTTTTAATTTCTGCAGAGTCACCCCATGGGCCTACGAGGTTTGAGTAGTCTGTGTCACTGTCGGGAATTTTCCATGCCAGAGCGATGGCGAGGAGCAACGTGCTTTTTCCCGATCCGTTCTTGCCTACCAAGACGACCAATGGCGTGCTACTTAGATCGCCGATGCTAAATTCGCGGATTCCTTTTAGATTGCGCACTAGCAACGAATCGATTTTCATCTTTCTCCCTGAAGCATGACGTGGAACCCTCTGTCGATCGTAAATCCGTTCCTGATCACGGCGCCAGCGCTTACACAAGGTCAGAGAAACGGCTTTGGCCGGTGTCCTGCCCTGTTCGGGGTCGGTCAGGGGGCCGTACGCTGGCCGGCAACTCGGGCAGGCTGTGGGCCTGCCCGGAATTTGAACGAGTGGCCCCCTGGCCTTGCCCGACGCGGGACCCGAACCGGGGAGGTGGGTAAAGCCGTGGAGCCGACCCCCAGCCACAACGGACCTCGCCTTCTCAGCCCAAAGATGCTGCCGCGCGGCACGGACACCGGCCGGCCCGGAGCGGGGCGGAGACAGGAGCGCAGGCCCGGCCGGGGGCCGGGCCGCGCGCGGCGAGCTTGCGAGCCGCCTTGAACCTGTAGAGAAGGTTGTTACTCATCTTCCCCCGGCTCCTGCTGGCGCGCGGCGCGTTCGTGTTTGATGGCAGCCAGGATGCTCTGCGTTCCGCGCAGTTGGGCCTGGAGCCGGTTCAGCACGTCCTCGCGAGCGGAGCGGATCAGGTGGTCGGTGGATGCCTGCTCTTCGACGCTCCCGGCCGGGGTCCAGAACGTCTTGTGGCTGTGGTTGCGGACGATGTCCTGGCAGGTGCGGATGACCCAGTTCATCGTGGTGGTGAGTTCGTAGCGGTGGCGCTGGTCCTGGTCGCCGTCGTCGTTCGGGGTGGGCTGCGTCGTCACCGGGTCGCCTCGCGCGTCATGGGTGCGCGGTCGTCCTCGTGCCCGCCCAACCTCGGTGTGGCCAGTTCGGCGGTGACGGTGCGGCCGTACGCGTTGCCGGTGACGTGGAGGCGGTAGGCCAGGATCGTGACGATCTCCAGGCCACGGCCGCGGGTGGCGCCTGCTGTCGCCCCCGCGCGGTGCAGTGCCGTGATGCTGCCGGCGTCGGTGACCGAGATGCTGATCCCCGCGCGCGAGAGCGTGAGCGTGATGTGGAAGACGCCGAGGTGGGAGCCGCTGTCGGTGTGGGTGAGGGCGTTGGTGGTCAGTTCGCTGACGATCAGTTCGGCGTCGGCGAGGCAGGGGTGGTCGCGCAGGATCTCGCGGGTCCAGCGGCGGGCTCGGGGGATCTCCTCCACGGAACCCCCGCAGATGCGGCCCCACACTCGCAGTTCACTCATATACTCGTCCATACAAGTTCCTTCATGCTGGTAGGCGGCCATGTGCGGTGGGTTCGTGCTAGACGAGTCGTACGCCGTCGTGGGCGCGGATGGCTGGCGGGGAAGCGTTGTCGAGTGCGTCGAGGACACGAATCGCGTACGCCTCGTCAGCCAGTTCGGAGACCTCTTCGCGGGTGGCCCAGCGCAGTGCCCGGGTCTCCGCCCCGGTGGTCGGGGTGCCCTCGATCACCTCGCACCGGAAGACCAGCGAAACGATCAGCCCGGTCATGTTCTTGTAGACGCCGGTCAGGGTCGCCGGGAGCGCGATCTTGATGCCGGTTTCTTCGAGGACTTCGCGTTGCAGTGCGTCGGAGATCGTTTCTTCGCGTTCGAGCACGCCGCCGGGCGGTTCCCACTTACCGTTGTCCCGCCGCTTGATCAGCAGGGCTCGTCCCGCGTCGTTCACGATGACGCCGGCGACGCTCACGGAGTGCGGGCGGTCAGTGCTCACTTCGCTCTGCTCTCTCCATTTACTGAGCTAACTAAGCTAGCTAACTCAACAGGGCGCCTCCACCGTAGCAACACGGGTCAGCCGCTCGTCTAGATACCTAAAGGAGTACGCACCATGCCTCCTCTCGCCTCGGGCCTCCTGGGCGCGCTGGACCCGACCAGCGACCGCGCGGTCTTCCGCCAGATCGCCGACCAGCTCCGCGAAGCGATCGACAAGGGCCGCTTCCGGGAGGGCGACAAGCTGCCGTCGGAGACGGAGCTGGTGGACCACTTCGGGGTCTCGCGGATGACCGTCCGCAACGCGCTGTCGCTGTTGCAGCAGGAGGGGCTGGCCGTGTCCGAGCACGGCAAGGGCGTCTTCGTGCGGCCCCGGCCTCCGGTGCGGCGGCTGGCTTCCGACCGGTTCGCCCGACGTCACCGCGAGCAGGGCAAGTCGGCGTTCACGGTGGAGGCGGAAGCCGCGGGCAGCCGTCCGGAGGTGGACGGCCTGGAGGTGAAGGAGGAACGGCCCTCCCCCGACATCTCCGCGCGGCTCGGCTCGCCCCGCAAGGTCCTGGCCCGCCGCCGTCGCTACCTGCTCGACGGCCGACCGGTGGAGTTCGCCACCTCCTACCTGCCGCTGGACCTGGCCCGCAACACCCCCATCGCCCAGCCCAATCCTGGCCCCGGCGGCATCTACGCCCGCCTGGAGGAGATGGGCCACCGCCTCGACCACTTTGACGAGGAGATCCGCGCCCGCATGCCCACCCCGACCGAGGTGCGCACCCTCCGACTGGCCTCCGGCGTGCCGGTCATTCACCTGGTGCGGACCGCGTACGACGCTGACGGGCGCGCGGTGGAGGTGTGCGACACCGTGATGGCCGCCGACGCGTACGTGTTGGCCTATCAACTCCCGGCCACCTGACGCGCGCTGGACCCCTACCGTCCCTTCCCGACTCGTACACGCAATCACGCATACTCGTATAGACGAGTGGGTAAGTCGTGTGGCACAGTGATGGCTGGGCCCGCTATCGCGGGTTCGAGTCCCGTCACTCATCTAGACAACTAGATGCCCGTGTGTACGTGAGGAGAGAACGGTTGCGTTCCATACGAGTCGAAACGACTGCCCCGCTCACTCCCGTTCCAAGCTCTCACTCCGAACTCGCCGCCAAGGAGGGGCGCACAACCCGACATGGGCGCCATCAACGACCGACACAACTAGACGAGTAGTCGAGAGGTGATCTCCGTGTTCCGTCCGAAGTACCCGCCCCTCCCCACCGCGCAGATACCCAGCCACCTCACCAACTCCAGCGACACCCCGGCTGACTGCCACTGCCAGCACCCCGCCGCACCGCTGCTCGCGCGCCGTATCGCACCCTCGCTCGGAGCCGGCGCCGGAGCAGTGGCCGCCGTAGTGACCATCGGGATCGTGCTTACCGCACTACTGGCCGCCGTCGCCGTCGCGGCCGTGTCCGTGACCTTGGCCACCGTCGTCATCCGCACCCTACTCACCGGCCAACACCACTGCCGCCGCTGAACTCTCCACCCTCCACGTCTGCCGAGGTCGCCTCGATACCGCCAAGCATCCGGCGCCCCGGCGGCCAACGCCCTGACGAGCAAAGCCGCAAGACAGGAGGGGCCGCCATCGACGCCCACACCACCCGGCATCCAAATGGAGCGGGCACCATCGCCAAGCGCGAGGAGGGCCGCCACCAGGTCGCCGCGTACGCCCCCAACCGGACGGCACACGCGCCCGGAAGTTCGCGTCCGGCAAGACCTGAGCTGAGCGTGACGCCAAACGCCACGAACTAACCCTCACCAAACACCAAACGCCCCGGACCCACCCAAGGCCCCGGGGCGTTCGTGCAGCTCATCGACATGGCCACACACAGAGCCGACTGTCGGGTTCGAACCGACGACCTTCGCTTTACAAGAGCGGTGCTCTACCAGCTGAGCTAAGTCGGCGTGTCCCCAGCAGTGTACCCACGCCCGCGGAGTGCCCCGGTCGAATATTTCGTCGATCCGACGATCCGGCCGCTTCCCGCGCTGGCAACGGCGCGAACCGCTCGTACGAGCCCCTCGCCACCCACTCGGCCGCCCCTCCAACAGCCCCACCCCACCCACCAACAGCCCACCCACACCCCACCACCCCACACCTTCCGCGCAACCCACCACTCGCCACCCCAAAACCCACCACCACAGCCGCCCCAACCCACACCCCACCAAGCCCCACCAGTCCCGCCACCCCGAGCAACCCTCGGCCCACCCGCAGCCCACCCCCAGCCAACCCGCACCCTCCGTAACCCGCCCCTCACACCCCCCCACACCCCGAGCCAGCTCCCCGGCAGCCAGCGCACCCGGCACAACCAACACACCCGGCACACCCAACACCAACCCACGAACCCAGCAAGCCCAACAAACCACCCCGCCCCGCCATCTCCCCACCCCCGGGAATTTTCGGGGCGTCTGCTACTGACAGGAAGGCGCTGGCCAGGTACGGTCACGGCAAGTCTGGTCAGTGGACTAGACCCCTTCCTCCGCCGTCGTGGGTGTGGGGGAGGTTCCGCTCGACCTTTACTCGGATCGTCCGGCACGTTCCTGCCGGTGAAGGGAATGCACCATGGCTACCGTCACGTACGACAAGGCGACCCGGATCTACCCGGGCTCCGAGAAGCCCGCCGTCGACCAGTTGGACATCGCGATCGAGGACGGCGAGTTCCTCGTCCTCGTCGGGCCCTCCGGCTGTGGCAAGTCCACCTCGCTCCGCATGCTCGCAGGGCTTGAGGACGTCAACGGCGGCGCCATCCGCATCGGCGACCGCGACGTCACCCACCTGCCGCCGAAGGACCGGGACATCGCCATGGTGTTCCAGAACTACGCGCTCTACCCGCACATGACCGTCGCCGACAACATGGGCTTCGCCCTGAAGATCGCCGGCGTCAGCAAGAGCGAGATCCGGCAGAAGGTCGAGGACGCGGCGAAGATCCTGGACCTCACCGAGTACCTGGGCCGCAAGCCCAAGGCGCTCTCCGGTGGTCAGCGGCAGCGTGTCGCGATGGGCCGGGCCATCGTCCGGGAGCCGCAGGTCTTCCTCATGGACGAGCCGCTGTCCAACCTCGACGCCAAGCTCCGCGTCCAGACCCGTACCCAGATCGCCAGCCTCCAGCGGCGCCTCGGCATCACCACCGTGTACGTCACCCACGACCAGGTCGAGGCCATGACCATGGGCGACCGCGTCGCGGTGCTCAAGGACGGGCTGCTCCAGCAGGTGGACTCGCCGCGCAACATGTACGACCGCCCGGCCAACCTCTTCGTCGCCGGCTTCATCGGCTCCCCCGCCATGAACCTGGTCGAGGTGCCGATCACCGACGGCGGCGTCAAGTTCGGCAACAGCGTCGTCCAGGTCAACCGCGAGGCGCTGTCCGCCGCGGCCGACAAGGGCGACAAGACGGTCACCGTCGGCGTCCGCCCGGAGCACTTCGACATCGTCGAGCAGAACGGCGAAGCCGCCAAGTCGCTCAGCAAGGAGTCCAGCAGCGCCCCGGCCGGCCTCGCCGTCACCGTCAACGTGGTGGAGGAACTCGGCGCCGACGGCTACGTCTACGGCACCGCCGAGGTGGGCGGCTCACTCAAGGACCTCGTCGTCCGCGTGGGCGGGCGCCACGTGCCGCAGAAGGGCGCCGTCCTGCACGTCGTGCCGCGGGCGGGCGAGACCCACGTGTTCGCCACCTCCAGCGGCGAGCGCCTCAGCGACTGACCCCGGGCACACCGCTCCGGTAGCCCGGGGTAGCTCGGTGGCACACGGCCCCGGCGGCCCGACACCGACCGGCCCGCCGGGCACCGGCCCACCGCGGCCTCGTACCCGCACGCGTACCCGTACGCGCAGCCCCCGCCCCGTACCCGTACCAAGCAACCCGTAACACCCCTCGTACGGGCGGATTCCGCGGCGACTGCCACAGGAAAGCCACACCGCAGGACATACCGGGGCAGTCGGGCACGAGCAGGGACGATCGACGACCGCCCCCCCGCCCCCCCGGGGGGGCGGGGGGGGGGGGGGGGGGGGGGGGGGGAGGGGTAGGCCCGCCCCGGGGG
>NZ_JBEHZD010000316.1:0-9231 GCF_040240285.1 Streptomyces sp. HSW2009
GGGGGCCCCCCCCCCCCCCCCCCCGCGGGCGGGGGGGGCGCCCCCCAAACCCCCCCCCCGCCGGGGGGCGGGCGCCCGGGGGGGGGCCGGGGCCGCGGTCGACCTCGGGGTGGAGTGGGAGGAGTTCGTGGTGGCCAATGCCCGGCAGTGGTCCGCCAACTTGGCAGCATCCATCGACGAGTTGGCAGCCGCCTCCGGCAGGCCGATCGACGCCTCGACCCTGGAGCCGGCGACGCTGGCCAGCTACGACTACGGCCGGCGGGTCACCGGCGTCGAGTTCGTCGCCGCCCTCGCCGTACGCAACCGGGTGGCACGCGCCCTGGCCCGCTCCTTCGCCGCGTACGACGTGCTGCTCACGCCGACCATGCCCGGCCTGCCGGTCCCGCTCGGCACGCACGCCGAAGGCGTACGGGACCTGGACGGCCTCGGCTGGCTCCGCCGCCTCTTCGACCTCGGCCCCTTCACCCCGATCTGCAACGTGGCGGGCACCCCCGCCATGTCCGTGCCGCTGACCGTCGATCCACCCACCGGCCTGCCGATCGGCATGCACTTCGCCGCCGCCCACGGCCGCGAGGACCTCCTGTTCCGCCTCGCCGGCCAACTCGAAACGGCCGCCCCGTGGCACGACCGCAGGCCGGGGGTGTGGGCGGGGGACGTGGCGGGGTGAGGGGGCGGGGCAGGTGCCGGGGCGCGGGGCTGGATCAGGCAACCGTGCCCGGCCGCTGGCGGGGCAGTTCGGCGCGCCGTACCGCATCGGATGACAGCGCGACGAGCGCGCCCAGGCCGGCGAAGGCGCCACAGCCGGCGAACACCGGGGCCGCGCCCCAGGCCCCGATGGCCGCGCCGACCAGCGGATAGCTGAGCGGGGCGACGCCGACCATGGTGACCATGACGACGGAGGTCACCCGGCCGAGGTAGCTCGGGTCCGCCGCGGTCTGGATGAGGGCGTTGTTCAGGCTGCCGAAGACACCCGCGCACAGGCCGACGGTCGCGGCCAGCGCCGCGGCGAGCCACACGGTGGGGGCCAGGCCGATGGTGGCCGCACCCGCACAACCCACCAGCAGGGTGCCGGCCATCGTCAGGCCGGCGCGGGGCAACCAGCCGGCGACGGCGAGCAACGCGGCGCTGGCTGCGGCTCCCGCGCCGAAGCAACTGATGATCCAGCCGTAGCCGGAAGGGCCCCAACCGCGCTCGGCGTTGAGCAGCACCATGCCGATGTTGAGGGTGCCGGTGAGGCCGAGTTCACAGACGGCTCCGGCGGCGACGAGCGGGCCGATGAGGCGGTGTCGGCGGAGGTAGCGCAAGCCGTCGAGCAGGTCTTGCCGGGCCGTGCCGGGCTCCGCTGGGCCCCCGGCGGCGGGTTCCAGGGACCGCAGACGGATCTTCAGCAGGAGTGGCAGCGAGAGCGCGAACAGTGCGCCGGCGGCGGCGAAGGCGGCTGCCGGGCCGCCGAACGCCATGGCGAGGCCGCCGGTCGGTGGTCCTGCGATCTGGCCGACGCGCATCGCCAGCGCACGCATGCCGGCGACCCGGGCCAACTGCTCCTGAGCGGTGATCCGGGGCGGGAGGGCCCCGACTGCGGGCACGAACAACGCGTCCACGGCGCCGAACGCCAGCGCCACCGCGACCAGCGCCCACAGGGCCGGCGACGCGAGGGCGACGCCGGCGGCCACGGCCAGGATGAGGAGGCAGCGCAACGCGGCGCTGCCGAGGAGCACCCGGCGGGGGTCGAACCGGGCGGCCACCACGCCGCCGCCGAGCATGAGCAGGGCCCGGGGCACCGCGCCCGAGGCCATGACGAGGCCGACCTCGGCGGGGCCCGCGGCCTGCTGGGCGGACCATCCCAGGGCGATGAAGTACACGCCGTCCCCGATGAGGGAGATGGTGTAGGCGGTGAGCCAGCGCAGCACGTTGCGGTCCCGGTGGGCGGGAGCGGCGACGGCTTCCGGCAGCACCAGTTGTGGGCTGGCGATGATGACCCCCGTGGGTTGGTGGTCCGGCCGGATCAGGGCCGGAACGGAAAGCCGTACAGCTGCACGGACACATGCTCGCGGCCCGTGGTGTCGCCGGCCTTCCCGGCGGCCTGGCCACGCTCCCGCCACCGCCTGACCAGCGCATCCAACTCGGAGCCCAGCTCCGCGAGTTCAGCCGGGTTGAGGTCGAGCAGCCACTCGGACGTGAAAGACGCGTCGGACCACTCCTTGCCCCATGCGGGCTTCTGGTCGAGGTACGTGCGGTACTGGGCGACGCGGGTGTCGAGCATGCCGCGGGTCACCGCGCCGACCGCGGCAGCGCCCTCGGGCGTGTCCGCGAAGTCCGAGTCGCGAAAGCCCCACCCCTCCTGCGACGCCACCTCCCACCACCGCTCGCGACCGTCGCCGCCCCGACCGCTCGCCTGCCGCACGAAGCCGTGCTCGGCGAGCTTCCGCAGGTGGTAGCTGACCAACGAGGGCGTTTCCGCGACGTGTTCGGCGAGCTGGGACGCGGTCGCGGTGCCCGCGGCGTACAGCAGTCGGTAGAGCTGCATCCGCAGCGGGTTCATGAAGGCCCGCAGCCGGGACAGGTCGGTGATCCGCTCGGGTTCGTGCTGGGGTTGCATGCGCCCAACGTAGATACGAAGCGAAAACTTCGCAATATCTGCTTCAGAGTTACGAGTGCCCGGCTCGCGCCCCACGGGACAAGGGGGAAGGCGAATCGCCGTCGACTCTCCAACTCCTCAACGGGCGCCGCGCAGGCGCCCTGCCGACCAGCCCCCTCACCTCCGCCGGAACAAATACGCCCCGCACAGCCCCCCGATCACCGCTACCGCAGCGAGCGCCAGCCACAGCGGCATGGTGACTTCGGGGATCAGGAGGCGGATCTTGACCTGGCGGGTGTTTTCGAAGATGAAGATCAGGCCGAGTACGCCCACCGCCATGAGGGCGATCCTGCTGGGCGTCAGGAAGTCGTGGCCGCGGCCGGTACCGCTTTCGGTCTTTGCCTTGGGGCTCATAGCGCACCCTTCCCTCGTCCGATGGGCCCGCCCCCTGCGTCCAGCATGCGGGGCGGTGGCCGGGGCGCACCGCGTGGCGGCGGGGCGTAGGCCGAACGGGTGAGGGGACGGGGAACCACTCGTGGGGGGGGGGCGGGCCGGGGGGGGGGGGGGGGGGCCCCCGCCCCGGGGGGGGGGGGGGGGGGGGGGGGGGGGGGGGGGGGCGCGGGGGGGGGGGGGGGGGGCCCGGCCCCCCGGGGGGGGGGGCGGGGGGGGGGGGGGGGGGCCCCCCCCCCCCCCCCCCCCGGGGCGGTGCAGGGCAGTGCAGTGGTGCGGTGCGGGGCCAGACAAGTGCAGGGGCCGAGCACGACAGGGGCAGGTCAGTCGGTAGCCCGCGGCCACCCCCGTACGGCGTCTGCCACCACGGCCAGCGCCTGCGGCTGCGTGAGTTCGGGGTGCAGGCAGTCGATGTCGTGGTTGACCAGGCGGCCGGAGACGTACGGCTGCCAGGCTTCGCGGGTCAGCCAGTCCTCGGCGCGGGGTGCGGTGGCCGTGAAGAACAGCACGTCGCCGTCGAAGACGCGGTGGTCGTGGCGGCGCATCAGCGTGGCGTTGTTGACCACGATGTCCACCACGGCCGAGAGCGTGTAGTCCGGCAGGCTGGCCAGGGCGCTGCCCTCGCGGCGCAGCGTCTCAAGGACCTGTTCGCGGGTGAGCGGCTGCCCCTCCTGGAGGTCGAAGCCCGCCATCCGCAGCAGCGCCCGCGGGGCGTCGGCCTGGGCCGGGATGGCCAGATCACGCCACTGGTCGGAGGGGTAGGCGTCCATCAGGGCGAGGAGTTCGACCCGTTCGCCCGCCTCCTGGAGGCGGACCGCGACGGTGTGTGCGACGACCCCGCCGACCGACCAGCCGAGCAGCCGGTACGGGCCGTGCGGCTGGACCTGGCGGATGTGGTCGAGGTAGTCGGCGGCCATCTCCTCCATCGTCTGGGGCAGCGGCTCCGGCTCGGTCAGACCGCGCGCCTGGAGCCCGTAGACGGGTTGCTGCGGGCCGAGCGGGGCCAGCAGGCCCGCGTAGCACCAACTGATGCCGCCCGCCGGGTGGAGGACGAACAGCGGTCGCTCGGTGCCGGCGGCACGCAGCGGCAGCAGCACGCCGAGCGCCTGGTCGGTGCCGGTGGCCGTGCCCTCGTCGGCGGCGCGCAGCCGGTCGGCGAGCGCGGCCGGGGTCGGGGCCTGGAAGAGGGCGCCGAGGGCGAGTTCGGTGCCGAGCACCTCGCGGACGGCGGCGACGAGGCGGACGGCGAGCAGCGAGTTGCCGCCCAGGTCGAAGAAGCTGTCGTCGACGCCGGTCTGCGGGACCCCGAGCACCTGCGCGAACAGCCGGGTCAGCGTCTCCTCGCGGTGGCTGCGCGGGGCCCGGCAGGGCTGCGCGGTGGCGGTCGGTGGGACGGGCAGCGCCTTGCGGTCCAGCTTGCCGTTGGGGCTCAGCGGAAACGCGTCCAGAACGACGAGGGCGCTTGGCACCATGTAGTCCGGCAGCCGCGCGGCGATGCGCTCCCTGAGCAGGGCCGCGTCGAGCGGGTGGCCCACATCCTGCGGCCCCGCGGGGAGAGCGTCAGGCCCGTGCGCGGCCGGCCCGGCAGGGCCGGTCCCCGCGAGGTCGGGCCGCTCCTGCGGCGGCCCGTCAGCCAGCGGTGCGCTCTCATCGCCCTCCGTCGCTGGACGGTCGACCCCGGCGGCGGCATCCGCCGCGGCCGACCGCCCGGTCTGTGCGGCGCCCTGGTGGCCCATCACGTAGCCGACCAGCCGCTGGTCGCCCGGCCGGTCCTCGCGGACCAGGACGCAGGCGGCGGCGACGCCGTCCTGGGCGGCCAGGGCCGCCTCGATCTCACCGAGTTCGATGCGCAGGCCGCGCAGTTTGACCTGGTGGTCGGTGCGGCCGAGGTATTCGACGGCGCCGTCCTGGCGCCAGCGGGCCAGGTCGCCGGTGCGGTACATGCGGGCGCCGGCCTCGCCGCGCTCGGCGGCGAACGGGTCGGCCACGAAGCGCTGCGCGGTCAGGTCGGGGCGGCCCAGGTAGCCGGTGGCCAGTTGGGTGCCGGCCAGGTAGAGCTCGCCGGCGACGCCCGGCGGGCAGGGTTTGAGGGCCGCGTCGAGCACGTAGAGGCGGGTGTTCCAGACCGGCTTGCCGATCGGCACCGGGCCGCTCTCGCCGGCCGTGCACGGGTGGTACGTGACGTCCACGGCGGCCTCGGTCGGGCCGTACAGGTTGTGCAGCGGCACATCGGGGAGCAGCCGGTGGAAGTCGGTGACGGTCTCCCGCGGCAGGGCCTCGCCGCTACAGAAGACGCGCCGCAGGCCGGTGCAGTCGGCGGCGCCGGGCTCGGTGAGGAAGACGCCGAGCATGGACGGTACGAAGTGGACGGTGGTGATGTGTTGGGTGCGGATGGTGCGGGCCAGGTAGGCCGGGTCCTGGTGGCCGCCGGGCTCGGCGACCACCACGGCCGCGCCCTCGCGCAGCGCCCAGAAGAACTCCCACACCGATACGTCGAACCCGGACGGCGTCTTCTGCAACACCCGGTCGTCGGAGGTGAGCGGATAGGTGTCCTGCATCCAGCGCAGCCGGTTGTCGATGGCCCGGTGCGGCACGACGACGCCCTTGGGGCGGCCGGTGGAGCCCGAGGTGTAGATGACGTACGCGGGGTGGTGCGGGGTCAGCGCGCGGCCCGGGTCGGTGGACTGCTGGCGGGCGAGTTCGGCCCGGGTGTCCGGGTCGTCGACGACCAGTGTGGGCAGTCCGTGCGCGGGCAGCGCGCCGTGCGTGGCCCGGTCGGTGAGGACGCAGGCCGGCGCGGCGTCCTGGAGCATGTACGCGAGCCGGTCGGCCGGGTAGTCCGGGTCGAGCGGCAGGTAGGCGCCGCCGGCCTTGAGGACCGCGAGGAGCGCCATCATCAGGTCGACCGAGCGCGGCAGCGCGACCGCGGCCAGCGCCCCCGGCCGTACGCCGAGTTCGATCAGGCGCCGGGCGAGCCGGTTGGCCCGGGCGTTGAGCTGCGCGTACGTCAGGCTCTCGGGGCCGAAGACGAGTGCGGTGGCGTCCGGTGTGCGGGCGGCGCGGTACTCGATGGGGCCGATCAGCGTGGTCGGCGGCAGGGTGCGGGCGGTGGCGTTGAACTCGTCCAGGACCAGGGTCCGTTCGGCCGCGGTCAACACCGCGTAGTCGCCGAGCGGGGCGTGCGGGTCGGTGTCCGGGGCGGCGACGCGGGCCAGCAGGTCGAGGAACCGCTGTTGGTGGGCGGCGAGTTCGTCCCCGGTGTACGACTGCGGGTTGCCGTCGTAGTCGATGCGCAGGCCGGTGCCGTCGGCCCGGTCGTAGATGTTGACGGTGAGGTCGTCGACCGGGCCGGTGGCCAGGTTGTGCGCGTCGGAGCGGGCGCCGGCGAAGGTCAGCCCGTAGTCGAAGGGCATCACGTTGACCAGCGGGCCGACCAGAGCGCGGCCGTCGCCGAGCAGCCCGAGGTCGCGGCGGATGTCCTCGTACCGGTAGTGCTGGTGCCTGCGCACGGCGCGGATGCCGAGCACGACCTGTCGTACGAGCTGGGCCAGGGTGTCCTGCGGGCGCACCGTCAGGCGCAGCGGCAGCACGTTCATCACCATACCGGGGATGCGCAGGGCAGCCGAGCCCATCCGGCCCATCATCGGCACCCCGAGGACGACGTCGGCGCTGTGGGTGGCGCGCGAGAGGTACAGCGCCTGGGTGGCGAAGAGCAGGTCGGGCCAGGTGGCACGGAGCGAGGTGGCCAGCGTGCGCAGTTGCTCGGTGGCGTCGTGGCCCAGGTGGGCGGTGCGGCGCAGGAAGGTGCGGTCGGGCAGGGCGGTGCGGCCGGCGAGGGTGGGCGCCTCGGGCAGGTCGGCGCGCGGCCGGGCGGTCGGGCGACCGGCGGCTGTGTCTCCGGCGGCTCCGGTGGCTCGGGCAGCTCCGGTGGCTCGGGCGGCTGCGGCGTCCGCTTCGGCTGCGGTGTCCGCGCCGGCTCCGGCGTCAGCGGCATCGGGCGGCGTGAGGCCGAAGGTGGCGGCCCAGTGGGCGCGGTCGGCGGCGAAGCGCTCGCCGGCGCGGTACTCCTGGTCGGCGGCGACCAGGTCGGCGAGGCGGCCGAACGGGCTGGGCGGGGGCTCTTCGCCGGCGGCCAGCGCCGTGTACACCTCGGCGACGCGGCGGGCCAGCAGCGAGTAGCCGTAGCCGTCCATCACCAGGTGGTGCACGCGCTGGTACCAGAGCCACCGCCGGTCGCCCACCCGGAACAGGGCGTGCTGGAAGAGCGGGCCGCTGGCCAGGTCGAACGGGCGGGCCAGGTCGGCGCGCATCCAGGCCAGGGCCGCCGCGTCCGGGTCGGTGGCGTCTTCCGTGCCGCCTGTCGGGCGGGGGCCCGCGCTGCGGCCCAGGGCGTCGGTCGGGCTGGTGGCCTGGCCATCGGTCGGGATGGCGGCCTGGCCGTCCGTGGTGCCTGCGCCCGGGCGCAGGTCCGCCACGTGCAGCGGGAAGGCGCAGCGCGTGATGCCGTCCGTGCCGGTGGCAGGCGCGGCGGGGGTCGCAGAGACCGGGGCCGCGGCGGCGAGCCGGGGCGCGTCGATCTCGATGGGCACCTGGCGGGGGCCCGCGGGCTCCGCCACTCCCCCGCTGGTGGTTGCGGTGGCTGCTGCGGCGCTCGTTGCCGCTGCCGCGGTGGCTGTTGCGCCGGCGGCTGCATCAGCAAGCAGGGCCGCGACGGCGGTCGGGTCCGCGCCCGAGGCCGCGTTCTGCCCCACAGCGGGGCCCGCGTGCAGTCCCGCGCCCGCGTCCCCGTCCGCGACGATGCGTACGCGCAGGGCGTCCGCCTCGCCGGCCGTACGGTGCAGGGCCTCCGCAAAGGCCACCGGGTCGACGGGACCGTGGATCTCGATGTACTCGGCGGTGTTCTGGGCCGGGCTCTGAGGGTCGAGGGCCTGGGCGAACCACATGCCCGACTGGGCCGAGGTCAGCGGCAGCCCGCGCGCGGCCCGCCCACCGGCCGGGGTCGCGCCGTGCCGCGGCACGGCCGGGTCGAGCAGCGTGGTCATGCCTGCGCCCCCAACAGGGGTATCCAGCGCTCGATGGCGGGCTCCTCGGCGAGGTCCACGAACGTCACCTCGACGCCGTGGTCCCGGCGCCAGCGCTCGACCAGCGCCATCACCCGGACCGAGTCCAGGCCGTAGTCGACCAGGTTCTCGTCGTCGGGGATGTCGGCCGGGTCCTCGCCCAACACGTCGGCGACGTCGGCACGGATCTGCTCCACGGTCAGGGCCATCGCGGCTAGTTCCCCTCAAAGACGGTGTCGGTGGTGGTGACGACGGCGCACTTGCCGGCGGCGTAGCGCAGCGCCGTCGCGTGGTCGGCTGCGGAGAAGTCGGCGACGGCGTCGGCGACGACGAAGGACTGGATGTCGCGCATCCACGCGTCGGCCGCGCTCAGCAGCACGCCGATGTGCGCGTACACGCCGACGACGATCAACTGGTCACGGCCCTGCGCGGCCATCCGCTCGGCGAGGTCGGTGCGGACGAAGGCGCTGTACTTCCACTTGGTGATGACCGTGTCGTCCGGGCCCGGCGCGACCGGCCCAGCGATCGCCTTGGCGTGCTCGTCGTCCGGCAGCCCCGGTCCCCAGAAGTCCTGTTGCAGACCGCGCTCGGCCGGGCTCTGGCCGCCGGGCTGTGCCGAGTACACGACGGGCACACCGAGCCTGGCGCACTCCGCCTTCAGCCGGGCGACGTTGGCCAGCAGTTCGGTCACCGGCGACGCGCTCTGGTCGAACGCGGACAGGAAGTAGTTCTGGAGGTCGTGGACGAGCAGCACGGCGCGGCGCGGGTCGACGCGCCAGTCCACCTTGTTGGCTGGCAGGTCGGCCGCGCTGGGCATGGGGTAGGGCGCGATGGCGGGCAGGGCCATGACGGGGGGCCTTTCGGGCTTCGGGTCGAGCGGTGGTGCGGTCGGGCGGTGGTGCGGCCGGCGGTGCTGCGGTCGGCAGTGGTGCCGGCTGCCCCGCGGGCCTGGTACGGGCCGCGGGGCGGGTGCGTCAGGGGGCCGGCGGCGGTGCCGGCTGCGGGGGGGGGGGGGGGGGCGGGGGGGGGGGGGTGGGGGGGGGGGGGGGGGGGGGGGGGGGGGGGGGGGCACGCCAAGGGCAGCAGGCTGTGGTGAGTAGTGAATTACTCTTGGCCGCGCGCCGGTGGATGGCACGGCGCGTA
>NZ_JBEHZD010000317.1:0-9204 GCF_040240285.1 Streptomyces sp. HSW2009
CCCCCCCCCCCCCCCCCCCCCCCCCCCCCCCGATTTTTTTTTAATGTTACGCCGACCCCCTCTTTCAACACTAGGAGTATGGTCGGCAGCGTCTGTTGTTTATATGAGACAGCCCACCGCGACCCCCGGGCCGCCCGGCGTGGCCCAAGTCCACCCACCGTGGTCCCGGCCCCACCCGCGGCCCCGCCCCCGCCCTCCGTACGGGAAAACCTCTACGAAGGCACCCCTGACAAAAGCGCGCCGCACGAAGGCACCCGTACAAGGGCCTCCGGCACAAAGCACCCGCACAAAGCACCCGCGCAAAGCGCCCCGTACGAAAGTCCCCGTATAAGGAAGCCCCCGCGCGAAGACGGGCCGCCGCGCGAAAACGGACCGCCGTACGAGGACACACCGCCGCCCGAAGACGCAGCGCCCGCCGCCCGACGACATACCGCCGTCCCGCCGCCCGCTATTCGGGTGTCGCGGGGCGGGTGTCTGTCCGGGTGGGGGCGGTGGCGGGTGGTGAGGGTTTCGGTGGTGTGAACGGTTCGCGCCTGGCATCAAAAGGTCATCGGGCTGGTCGAGGGCCACATCGGCCGAGTGGGTGGTCACCGCGTGTAGGGGTCACCCATCCGTAGCGATCTGTGACTGTTATCACCGCCCAAGTGTGATCTGAGATTTAGGGACCTCCGTGTTGCGGGGATAACCTGCCAGGCGGACATGCCGCGTACCCGGCTGACGCGTACAACCTCGTAGCGACCCCGTATCGATCTTGGTGACCGCGTCGTCACGCTGCCCTTCGCGGCACGCCCGCGCAGACAAGAACCGCGATCACTCAGACCGCCGGTGTATTTGAGAAGCAAAGGGACGGACGCGCGTGGACCTGTTCGAGTACCAGGCGAGGGACCTCTTCGCCAAGCACGGTGTACCGGTGCTGGCCGGTGAAGTCATCGACACGCCTGAGGCGGCGCGCGAGGTGACCGAGCGTCTTGGCGGCCGGGCGGTCGTCAAGGCGCAGGTGAAGGTGGGTGGACGCGGTAAGGCCGGTGGCGTGAAGCTCGCCGCCGACCCGGCCGACGCCGTGGAGAAGGCCACCCAGATCCTGGGCATGGACATCAAGGGCCACACGGTCCACAAGGTCATGCTGGCCGAGACCGCAGACATCGCGGAGGAGTACTACGTCTCCTTCCTTCTCGACCGCACCAACCGCACCTTCCTCGCCATGGCCTCCGTCGAGGGCGGCGTGGAGATCGAGGTCGTCGCGGAGCAGAACCCCGATGCGCTCGCCAAGGTCCCGGTGGACGCGATCGAGGGCGTGACCGACGAGAAGGCCCGTGAGATCGTCGCCGCGGCGAAGTTCCCGGCCGAGATCGCCGACCAGGTCGCCGAGGTCCTGAAGACGCTGTGGAAGGTCTTCATCGCGGAGGACGCCCTCCTCGTTGAGGTGAACCCGCTGGTCAAGACGGGCGAAGGCAAGATCATCGCGCTGGACGGCAAGGTGTCGCTCGACGCCAACGCCGAGTTCCGGCAGCCCGACCACGCGGCGCTTGAGGACAAGGACGCGGCCAACCCGCTGGAGGCGGCGGCCAAGGCCAAGGGCCTGAACTACGTCAAGCTCGACGGCCAGGTCGGCATCATCGGCAACGGCGCGGGTCTCGTCATGAGCACGCTGGACGTCGTCGCGTACGCGGGTGAGAACCACGGCAACGTGAAGCCCGCCAACTTCCTCGACATCGGCGGTGGCGCCTCCGCCGAGGTCATGGCCAACGGCCTGGAGATCATCCTCGGCGACCCGGACGTGAAGTCCGTCTTCGTCAACGTCTTCGGTGGCATCACCGCGTGTGACGCGGTCGCCAACGGCATCGTGCAGGCGCTTGAGCTGCTCAAGACCAAGGGCGAGGACGTCTCCAAGCCGCTGGTCGTGCGCCTGGACGGCAACAACGCGGAGCTGGGTCGCAAGATCCTGACGGACGCGAACCACCCGCTGGTGCAGCAGGTGGACACCATGGACGGTGCCGCTGAGCGCGCCGCCGAGCTGGCTGCGAAGTAAGGGACGAGGACACCAGTAACCATGGCTATCTTCCTCACCAAGGAAAGCAAGGTCATCGTCCAGGGGATGACCGGCTCCGAGGGCCAGAAGCACACCAAGCGGATGCTTGCCTCGGGCACGAACATCGTCGGTGGCGTGAACCCGCGCAAGGCGGGCACCACCGTTGACTTCGACGGCACCGAGGTGCCGGTGTTCGGCGGCGTCAAGGAGGCCATCGAGGCCACCGGCGCCGACGTCACCGTCATCTTCGTCCCGGAGAAGTTCACCAAGGACGCGGTCATCGAGGCGATCGACGCCGAGATCCCGCTGGCCGTCGTGATCACCGAGGGCATCGCCGTCCACGACACCGCCAACTTCTGGGCGTACGCGGGCAGCAAGGGCAACAAGACGCGCATCATCGGCCCGAACTGCCCGGGTCTGATCACCCCCGGTCAGTCGAACGCCGGCATCATCCCGGCCGACATCACCAAGCCGGGCCGCATCGGCCTGGTGTCGAAGTCGGGCACGCTGACGTACCAGATGATGTACGAGCTGCGCGACATCGGCTTCTCGTCCTGCGTCGGCATCGGCGGTGACCCGGTCATCGGGACCACGCACATCGACGCGCTCGCCGCGTTCGAGGCCGACCCCGACACCGACCTGATCGTCATGATCGGCGAGATCGGTGGCGACGCCGAGGAGCGGGCCGCGGACTTCATCAAGGCCAACGTCACCAAGCCGGTCGTCGGCTACGTGGCGGGCTTCACCGCGCCCGAGGGCAAGACCATGGGCCACGCCGGCGCCATCGTCTCCGGCTCCTCCGGCACGGCCCAGGCCAAGAAGGAGGCCCTGGAGGCCGCGGGCGTCAAGGTCGGCAAGACGCCGTCCGAGACCGCCCGGCTGGCCCGCGAGGTGCTCGCCGGCTGAACCGGCACGGGCCCCGGTAGACCGGCAAGGTCACTCGGGAACGGCCGCCCGGCGGCCGTCCTCCCGCGCTGACCTGCCGGTTCTGCCGGCCCACGGCGGTCGACCGGTGCGGTTGACCGCCACCACACGGCCTGACGGCCCGGCGGGGCACGCTCCGCCGAGCCGTCGCGTGGACAGCGCTACGGGCGCGGGTTCGCACTCACGAGTGCGGGCCCGCGCCCGTTGTCGTGCGGCCTGCGCTCCGTCCTGCCGTACGGGGTGTGGTGCGGGCGTGGCGCGGGCCGTCCGGTGCGGGGCGTCCGGCGGTTTCGGGGCATGCGGCGGTTTCGGGGCGGCCGGCCGGAGCGCCGACGCCGGCCACGCCCCGCCGGTGGTGTGCGGGGGCGCGGTTACGGCACGGGCGCCGGGGTGAGCGAGGTCGGTTCGGGCCCGGGTGTGGGAGTGGTGTGCGCTGGGGGCGCGGGAGCGGGGGAGGCCGCGGGGGCGGGCGCGCGGGCGTCCGGCGGGGTGGCGGTCGGAGTGACCGGTGCGGTCGATACGGGGCGGGCGGGGCTGAAGATCGGCCGGTCGGCCGCCGACGAGGTCAGCAGGGAGAGCACCGTACAGGCGGTGATCAGCGCGGTGAACCCGAGTGACCCTCTGACCAGCACCTTTGTCGTGTGTTCGCTGCCGCTGCGGACGAGTTCGGCGGCCCGGGTACGGACCGGCTGGGCCACCGCGAGCGCGCCGAGCCGGTGGTGCAGGACCGCGCCGAGCCGGTCGGGCGGCACCCGGCGCAGCTCCGGCAGGTGCCTGAGCAGCTCCTCGCGGGCGTGGGTGAGCCGGCCGGCGGTGGCCGGCGTGCTCGCTTCGATCTCGGCCGCGGTCGCGGGCAGGCCGAGCCCGACGCCGTCGTGGAGCAGCAGGGTGCGCCGGTACGAGCGCGGCAGCTGCAGCAGCGCGTTGAGCAGCGCCGGATCACGCGTCGTCACGGCACCGGGCCCGGTCTCGACGGCGACTCGCCGCACGACTCGCCGCACGGCTTCCCACCTGCGTGCTGGTGGGACGGGGCGACGGCTCGGGCGCCGCCCGCGGCGGGGGCTTGGACGGCGGTCGGGGCGGCTGACGGCTGACCGCGGACCGTCGGCAGGGTTCGGGGCGGTGCCGGTGGCGCTGGTGGTTGTGGTTGCGGTGGTGCTGGTGGTGGCGTCGCGGTGGGTGGGGGCGGAGGTGTGCGTACGGTCACTCGTCCGGCCGCGCCGCCGTGCCCGGCCGCGGCGTGGCCAGCGGCTCCGTGTGGTGCGTTCCGTCACGTCAGGGGTGGCGGCGGCCGGCTGGCCGGTGGCTACGTGTTCCGGGGAGTCCGGGGAGTCCGGGGAGTCCGGGGAGTCCGGGGTGTTCTGGGGGCCCGTGGTGTCCGTGGTGTCGCTGGTGTCCGTCGGGCGCTGGTGTGGTGGTGGCGTGGCGCGGGTCCGGGAGGTCTGGGCCGGACCGGGGGGCCGGTCGGGGCGTACGGCCGGGCTGGGCGGTGTGGTGTCGCCGGGGCGCTGCGTGGGGGCCGCCCGGCCGGGCGTGTCGGGTGTCGCCGGCCGCTTGCGTTCCGGCCGGAACTGGTGCCAGGGCGAGAGCGCGAACTCGTACACCGCGGCCCGTACCCAGCCCACCGGATCGCTGTCGATGGCGACCTCGGGCCAGTGCTGCCAGGCGCGTTGGAAGGCGAACTCCACTGATTCTTCAGCGAGTTGAGGACTGCCGGTGAGGAGGTACGCCTGCCGGGCCAGGGCGGTGGCGTGCCGGGAGTACAGGGCGTCGAACGCGGCGGCGGGGTTGGCCGGGGCGGCGCGCCCGGGGCCGACCTCGGCGTCATCGGCCGACACGCCGTCATGGCCCTGGCCGACGTCGGCAGCCGGTCCGTCGGCCGGCCCCTCGGGGATGGCCGCTGCGCCGTCGGAGCGGCGGGTGGCGGCATCGGGATGTGGTGCGACGTCAGGGGCTGGGGTGGCGTCGGGGCCTGACGGGGTCGCCGGGGAGGCGGCGGGCGCGGATGGGGCGGTGGCGGCTGGGGCCGGGGCCGGCGGCGAGGCCGGGGCGGTGTCCGAGCCCGTGCCCTTGTCCGCGGCTGCCTTCGGGGTGGTGCCCTGGTGCGCGCTCGCGCCCGTACGGGTGTCCGTGGCCGGGTTCGGATCGGGTTTCTTACGGCCCCGGGTGCCTCGTCGGTTGCCGCGCTTGGTGCGGGCCTTCGGTTCGGTGCGGGGGCCGGTGGGGGTGGGTTGGGCGTTGGGTGGCCCGGCGGGCCCGGCGGTCGGTTCGGGGGCTGACGGGCCGGTGGGGCCGGTCGACTCGGCCGGCTCAGTGGGGCCGGTGGGGCCGGTGGGTGTCGGAGGGGGCTTCGCGGCGGTGGGTTCGGTGTGCCCCGTGGTCGATTGGAGGGGGGCCTCGTCGGCGCCCTCCGTGTTGTGCTCCGCGGTGGTCGGAGGGGGCGTTGGGGTGGGGTGTGGAGTGGCCGGGCGGGTGGTGTTCGTGGGGGCGGCCTGGGGAATGGCGTGGGGCGCGGTGGAGCGTGCCCGGTGGGTCGATATCCGTACCCGTACGCCGCTTGCCGCGCCCGTACGCCGCTTGCCCGGCTCGCTCCGCTTGCCGCTCTCGCTGCGTTCGGTGCGTTCGGCGCGCTGACTCGGTTCGCGCTCGGCCTCGCGTGCCGGCTGCGCGCCGTGCGCCGACGCCGGCCGTGCCGGGGGCGACGGGGATGGCGAGGGCGACGGCGGTCGCGCCGGCGCGTGGGATGCCGCCTGCGCCGGCGGATGCTGCGCCGCCTGCCGTGTCGGCTTCGCGTTCGCCGGCCGGGGCGCGGGCGCGTCGGACGGGGGGTGCGGCGCGGGGCGGGGGGCGTTCGACGTGGTGTCAGGCGCATGGGTGCGGCGGCGTTTCACGGGCGGCGTCCCACGTCGGCGATGGCAGCCCGGGGTGATCGAATGCGTACGAAGAGTCCCAAAAGGCGCATATGGATATCTTGGGCGACACGGCGACCATGTGCCTGCTACGGGGACAAAACGGGTGTTATTGGCAGCATGGGTGTGTGACCCACATGAGCGAGTTCAGCCCGTCGCCGTCCGTCCGGGACGCCGCCACGACCAGGCATTCACCCGCCGCCGGGCACGCGCTCATGAGCGGCGTCGTGGCCGCCGGGCTCGGACTCGGCACGCTCGCCGTCGTCGTCCTGCTGCTCTGGGTCACCTCGCCCTTCCCGGACAGCGGGCCCGGCGGCGCGCTCCGGGTCGTCGCCGGCCTGTGGCTGCTCGCGCACGGGGCCGAATTGGTCCGCACCCACGGGGTGACCGGCGGTCAGACCCCGATCGGCCTCACTCCACTCCTGCTCACCGCCGTGCCGTGCTGGTTGCTCTACCGCGCCGGGCGCCATGCGATGGAGGACCCGGAGGCCGAGGTCCGACAGCCCGGACGGTGGGAACACGTGGCCTCCGCTGACCCCGGCCAGCCACCGGCCGGCACCCCGTCAGCCGGTACTCCATCGGTCGGCGCCCCGTCAGCCGACACCCCACTGGCCGACGTCCCGTCAACTGCCCGACCCGGTCCAGCCACCGGGCGCGCTGCGGGCGACCAGCCGCCGGCGGAGGTGCGGCCGGCCGTGGTGCGGTCCGCGGTGGGCCTGGTGGTCTTCGGATATCTGCTGGTCAGCGCGGTGGCGATGGTGTACGCCAACTCCGGTGCGCTGCCCGTCGACCCGATCAGCACCGTGGTACGGGTGCCGCTGCTGGTGGTGGCGGCCGTGACGGCAGGGGCGTGGACGGCCAGTGGCCGGCCGCGCTGGCCGCTGCCGGCCGCGGCGCGCCGGGTGCTCGGCCTGGTGCCGGGCGCGGTGCGGCGCCGGCTGCCCCTGTCGCTGGTGCTGGCCGCCGCGCGGGCCGCCGGATGGGCCACGGTCTGCTTGGTCGCCGGCGGCGGGGCGCTGGTGGCGGCCTCGCTGGTGGCGCACGGCGGCGCCGTCGAGGAAGCGTTCCCGCTGCTGGCGCACGACTGGCCGGGGCGGTTCGGAGTGCTCTCGCTCTGTCTGGCGCTCTTCCCGAACGCGATGGTGTGGGGCGCCGCGTACGGCCTGGGGACGGGGTTCACGGTGGGCGCCGGCAGCCTGGTGGGCCCGATCGAGACGACCGCGTACCCGGTCCTGCCGCACTTCCCGCTGCTCGCCGCGCTGCCCGATGCGGGGCGCGGCGGGCCGCTGCTGTGGACGGCCGCCGGCGCGGTGCCGCTCGTCGCCGGGGTGGTCCTCGGCCGCGAGGTCGCCGGGGCCGCGGGGTGGCGGCCCGCCCGCACCACTCCACTCTCCACTGCCCCCGCACGGGGCGCCGCCGCGAAGGAGCCCTCCGGTGGACCATCTCCACACCACGCTGTGGGGCGTGTTGCCCTACCTCGCCCTGACCTCCCTGGTGGTGGGCACGGCGTGGCGCTACCGCTACGACCGCTTCGGCTTCACCACCCGTTCCAGCCAACTCCACGAGAACCGACTGCTCAAGATCGGCTCACCGCTCTTCCACTTCGGCCTGCTGCTCATCCTGATGGGCCACGTCGTGGGCCTGCTGGTGCCGGAGAGCTTCACCGAGCGCCTGCGGGTCACCGAGGGCCAGTACAGCGCGGGCGCCCTGGTCGCCGGCAGCATCGCCGGTCTGATGGGCACCTGCGGCCTGGGCATCCTGCTCTGGCGCAGGCTGCGGATCAAGGCCGTCCGCCGGGCCAGTTCGCGCAGCGACCGGGTGCTGTACCCGGTGCTGCTCGCCACCCTGGTCGCCGGCCTGATGAACACCATGGTCACGCCGGCGACCAGCGACTACGACTACCGGCTCGGCGTCTCGGTGTGGTTCCGCAGCCTGTTCACGCTCGACCCCGACGTCTCGCACATGTCGGACGCCCCGCTCCAGTTCCAGGTCCACACCCTGCTGGCGATGGCGCTGTTCGCGCTGTGGCCCTTCAGCCGCCTGGTGCACGCCTTCACCGCACCCGTCGGCTATCTGGTCCGCCCGTACGTGGTCTACCGCGCCCGCAACGCCCGCCCGCACGGCCCCTACGGCCCGCGCGACGGCTACCGGCCGCGCGCCGACCGGGGCCGCGGCCACGCCCGCGACCGCGCCGCGGCGCGCCCCGGCCCCCGGGGGGGGGCCCGGGGGCCCCCCCCCCCCCCCGGGGCGCCCCCCCCCCCCCCCCCCCCCCGCCCCCCCCCCGCCCCCCCCCCCCCCCCCCCCCCCCCCCCCCCCCCCCCCCCCGCCGCCCCGCCCCCCGCCCCCCCCCCGACCGGGGCCGCGGCAACGCCCGCGACCGCGCCGCGGAGCGCCCCGTCCCCCTGGAGGGCGCCGGCGGCCCCAAGCCCCGCCGCTGACCCACCCCCAACCCACCCTGCTGCCCCACCGGGCCCCACCCACCGTCCCCCGCCCGGACCGATCACACCCACCCGCGCGGGGGATGCTCGTGGTGGGTTGGTGCGTGGGTGTGGGTGTTTGGGTGGGTGCCTGGGGTGGGTGTGGGTTGGTCGGTGTGGGTGGGTGGATGTGGGTTGGTGGGGCGTTGTGGCTTGCGGGCCGTGCAGGGTTGTTCGGCGTACGGGCTACACGGGGCTGTCAGGCTTACGGGCCGCGCGGAGTGTCCGGCATACGAGTCTGTGTCCGGCGTACGCGTCGCGCGGAGTCATCCGGCGTGCGGGCCAGGCAGGAGTCTCCGGCGCAGGAGCCTGTGTCCGGTGTACGGGCCAGGCTGGCGTGCAGGACCAGCCGCTCCCCGCCGTACGACCCCTCACACGTGCTGGTGCGCGCCCGTCCCCTGGTGGTCCGCGTGGTGGAGCGCGCCCTCGACCAGCCGCCGCAGCGGCCCGTCCCGCAGGGCGTACACCATGCGGCGGCCCTCCTTGCGCGCCTGCACCAGGCCGGCGAGGCGCAGCTTGGCGAGGTGTTGGCTGACTGCCGTGCGGGCCGCGCCGCTCGCCGCGGTCAGTGTCGTCACGTCCGCCTCGCCGCGGGCCAGCAGCCACACCAGGTGGAGCCGGGTCGGGTCGGCGAGCAGCGCGAACACGGTCGCCGCCGCGTCGAGTTGCGGCGCGCCGGGGCCGTGCTGGTGCACAGCGTTTGCACCTGAGGACCCTTCGCTTGCCGGCATGGCCCCATCGTACGGCCGTACGCCGGGCCCGGCCCCTGGCCGCACGGGCAGGGGCGCCGGGGGGGCCCCCCGCCCCGGCCCCCCCCGGGGCCCCGGGCGGCCCCGGGGGCCCCCCCCCCCGCCGCCCCCCCCCC
>NZ_JBEHZD010000318.1:0-9154 GCF_040240285.1 Streptomyces sp. HSW2009
GGGGGGTGGCCCTTCGGCCCGTCCGGCGCCCGCGCCCGCCTCCCCCCCCCCCCGCCCGCCCCCGTCGCGCCCCCGCGGCGCGGGGGGGCGGGGGCCCCGGGCCCGGGCCGCGCCGTCACCGTCCGCGGCCCCGCCGGGCAGCGGCTCCCGGCCACTCCCGCCCGAGGCCCCGGCGCCCGCCTTCGCGCCCGCCTTCACCGCACCGCCCGACGCGTCCGCCCGCAGCGAACCGCGGGTCGGCAGCGCGGTGAACAGCCGCACCAGCTCCGGGAGTTCGGGCCGCTTGGCAGGGTCCTTGGCCAGACAGCGGGCGACCACGTCGCGCAGCGGCTCCGCCAGATCGGCCAGCGACGGCGGCTCGTGCACCACCCGGTAGGCCGTGAGGTACGGGCTGTCCGCGTCGAAGGGGCCGCGCCCCGTCGCCGCGTACATCAGCAGCGTGCCGAGCGAGAAGACGTCGGAGGCGGCCGTCACCTCGCGCGGCCGGTGCAACTGCTCGGGCGACATGAACGGCGGCGTGCCGAGCACTCGGCCGGTCACCGTCAGCGCCTGGCTGTCGCCCGCGCGCGAGATGCCGAAGTCGATGACGCGCGGGCCGTCCCTGGCGATCAGCACGTTCGCCGGCTTGAGGTCCCGGTGGATCACGCCCACCCGGTGCATGTCGTGCAGCGCCTCGGCCAGCCCGAGCGCCAGCCGCCGCAGCTTCGCCGCGCTCAGCGGCCCGCGCTCGGCCAACTCCTGCGACAGCGTCGGCCCCGGCACGTACAGCGTCGCCATCCACGGCCGCTCGGCGTCCGGATCGGCGTCCACCACCGGCGCCGTGAACGCGCCGCTGACCCGCCGCGCCGCCGCCACCTCCTGCCGGAACCGGCTGCGGAACTCCTCGTCCTCGGTGAACTGGGCGTGCACCACCTTCACGGCCACCTGCCGCCCGGAGGGCGAACGGGCGAGGTAGACCACGCCCATGCCGCCGGAGCCGAGGCGGTCGAGCAGCCGGTAGTCCCCGACCACCTGCGGATCGTCGGCGCTCAGCGGCACCGCCCCACCTCCTCGTACGCGCGTTTGGGCAAAAAGCCTAGACGTCGTACGAGGCGGCCGTGAGACCGATCCCGCCGACCCGCGATAATCGGGGGTATGAGCGACGAGCAGCGGCCCGGCACGGGCGAGGACGGCCCGGAGAAGGGCGTTGCGGCAGGTCCGGACGCGGGCCCGACACCGGAGTCGATCCGGTTCTTCGGCACCACGTGGGTGCACCGCGACGGCGGCTACGTGCTGCGCCGCATCGCCTTCTCCGTCGGCACCCTGCTCGCCGCCGCGGCCAGCGCCGCCGTCCTGGTCTTCGCGTACCAGGGGGTGGCCATCTCGGACGCCGGCGGCCTGGTCAACATCCTGGTCATCGCCGCGCTGGCGATCTGTAGCGCGCTCGCCTTCGGCCGCACGATGGAGGAGCTCGGGGACGGCGAGCGGCGCCGCAACCGGACGGAGGACGCCGCGGCCGAGAAGTCGATGCGCAGCATCAAGCTCATCGGCATCGTCGGCGTCCTGCTCGCCTACTTCTGCCGCAGCCTGATCGAGGCGCCGCACGAGAAGCGGTACCGGGCCGAGTACGAGACGGCCAGGACCCGGCACGAGCGGCTGCGCGCCACCCGCACCCGCAACCCGGCGGCCCGCGGCGGCTCCGCGGCGAACGGCCAGCGCACCCCGGCCACCCGCACCCCGGCGGCCACCCGCGGCAAGAGCGGGAAGAAGCGCAAGCGACGCTGAGCGGGGGGCCGGTGGTCCCGGGGCGGGATGACGGGGCGGGCCTTGCCTAAGGGGTTGCGTACGCGGCGTACGGGTGGGGCTTCGCGTACGAGTCGGGTCTGCGGGCCGGGCTCGGCTCCCGGCCGGGCTTCCGGCCCGCGCGCCCGCGCACCACGGCCGGTCCACGCGGCGGGGCTACGCGCCGGCCGCCGGCCCGTCCGGGGTGCACGCGGCGGCGATGGCCAGGCTGTCCTCGTAGATGTGGTGCCGGACGATCTCGCCGTCCTGCACGGTCAGCCGCAGCGCGAACGGCGACCGGAACTGCTTGCCGGTGGCCCGTACGGTGCCGTGCAGATGCCCGGTGAGCACCGCCTCCGCGCCCTCGATCACCAACGCGTCGATCTGCGCGCCGCCCTCGTCGGCCACCGTGTGCGCGGCCAGCTCGACCCAGTGCCCGACCACGTCGGCCCGGGTGGCGCGGGGCCGTATCCACGGCACGGCCGGGTTCGGCGCGATCTGCCAGTCGACCTGTTCGGCGTAGACCGCGGCGATCTCCTCGGGCCCGGCCGCGGGGTCGGCCACCCGCCGCAGGTACTCCTCGATGACGGCCCGCGTCCGCGCACCGGCCGCGGCCGATTCCTCGGGGGCGGGGGCGGTGGTGCCTTCCGCGGGTGCGGAGTTCTCGATGGTGCCGGGGGTCGGGTTCGGGGTGGCGTTCGGGGCGGTGTGCGGTGCGGTGTTCGTCATGGGGGAGAGCCTGCCGGCCGCCCGCGACGCCGTCGATTACCTGCCAGGTCATGCCGGCGGGTGCCACGTCATGGCAGCGGGCGCGGGGCGGCGGAAGCGGAACGCGTGCCGGCGACGCGGAAGCGCTCGCCCGGGCCCGTACGGAGGGGGCGGAGCGCCCGACCCCGGCGGCCCCGAGGCGGAAGCGGAACGCTCGACCCGAGGTGTGGGCAGGGGCTGCCGCCGCCCCGACCCGCGGCGCGGCAAGCACCCGTCGCTATTCCTCCCGCGGCGCGGCAAGCACCCATCGCCGCCCCCTCCCGCGGCGCGGGAACAAGCACCCGCCGCCACCCCCTCCCGAGCGCTCCGGCGTTGAACCATCGGGGAGAACCCTGAGACGTCCCGCAGAGTCCCCTAGTCCACCCCGACATGTGTCAGGTTTCTTTGACAGGTGTTCGCGCCGAGTGTCAGCGTGGAGACCAATGACAGCAAGAGAGGTTCGCGATGGGCCCGGTCCCCGCACCGTCCGGAGACGAGCTGCTGAAGATCCTGGGCGCCCTCGGCAATCCGCACCGGATGCGCATCGTCGCGGCGCTCGTCGGCGGCCGTAACTACGTCAGCCGGCTCGCCCGGGAGATCGGCATCAGCCGTCCACTGCTGCACATGCACCTCCAGCGACTGGAGGCGGCGGGGCTGGTGGTCGGCACGCTGGAACTTTCGGACGACGGGAAGGCGATGAAGTTCTTCGAAGTGGCGCCGTTCGTCTACCAGTTGACCCCCGACGCGGTGGCCGCGGCGGCGGCGACGCTCACGGGGGCGGCGCCGAACTCCGAACCCGGCACCGGAACCGGCACCGGAACGGAGCGCGACCCGAAGCCCGGCCCGGGGCTTGAGGCCGATCCCCAGCCCGAGCCCGACCCCAAGTCCAACCCCAAGTCCAACCCCAAGTCCAACCCGAAGCCCGACCCGAAGCCCGACCCGGACGGCCGGCGCAAGCCCCGTACGGCCCGTAGACCCGAAGCAGCTCTGAAAGAGGAAGCGCAGTGAACGAGATGGTGATGCTCGCCGGGGACGACGCGGGCGGCGAATGGGTGGGCGCGGTGGGCGCGGGCGGCGTCTTCCTGCTGATGATCGTGGTCGTCTGGCAGGTCGCGTCGGTCTGGCGGTCCCGCATGGTGGCGGCCCGTGAACAGCAGTACAAGCAACTGGCCCTGAAGTACGCCCAGTTGCTGGAGGACAACACCGAACTGCACCGCCGCACCCTCGACGAACTCAGCCAGGCCAGGGAGTCGCTCGCCTCGATGGAGAAGATGATGCGCGAGGTGGAGTAGCCCCCACGGCGCCCGGACCGAGCCGCCGTACGGCCGGCCCCGGGCCCCCGGAGAGCCGGAACCCAGCCGGCCACCCCCACCCACCAAGCAACCCAACCCCCACCAAGCAACCCAACCCCCACTGAGCAACCCCCACCCACCGAGCACTCCAGCCCTCACCGAGCAACCCAACCCCACAGAACAACCCCCCACAGAACGACCCTCACCGAACAACCCCACCCCGTACACCACCGGCCCCTCCGGGCCCGTCCGGGTCCAGAAAAGCCGTACGGCCGGGAGCTGCAACTCCCGGCCGTACCCGTACGGAGCAACGTCCCGCGAACCCATCGCACGAGCCACTCCCCTCCGAAGGAGATCACCCATGCCCGCGTGGAGCAAGCGGCTCCCCGTCCTGCCCGGCTCCCGCCGGGCGAAGTGGGCCGTCTTAGCCGCCTGGCTGATCCTGCTGGTCGCCCTCGGGCCGCTGGCCGGCAAGGTCGGCGACGTCGAAGACGACGGACCCAACGCCTTCCTGCCGGGAAACTCCGAATCGGCGCAGGTCAACACCGAGTTGGAGAAGTTCCGCGCCGACGAGCTGACCGCCGCCGTCGCCGTCTACACCCGGGACGGCGGCCTCACCGCGGCCGACCGGGCCAAGGCGGACGCCGACCGCGAGCGGTTCGCCGAGTTCGCCGCCGAAGGCCGGCAGCTCCCGCCGACCGAACCCGCCACCGACGGCCGCGCACTGATCACCACCATCCCGCTGGCCGGCGACGACGACCTGGGCGACGACGTCGACGCGGTACGGAAGATCACCGCGGCCGACGCGCCCGCCGGGCTCACCACCGAGGTCGGCGGCCCCGCGGCCTCCCTCGTCGACTCCGTCGAGGTCTTCGACTCGCTCGACTCCACCCTGATGATCATCACCGGTGTGGTGGTCGCCGTCCTGCTGCTGATCACCTACCGCAGCCCGGTCCTGTGGCTGTTCCCGCTGCTCGCGGTCGGCTTCGCCGCCGTACTCACCCAGATCACCACCTATCTGCTGGCCAAGCACGCCGGGCTGCCCGTCGACCCGCAGAGCGCCGGCGTCCTCATGGTCCTCGTCTTCGGCGTCGGCACCGACTACGCCCTGCTGCTCATCGCCCGCTACCGCGAGGAACTCCACCAGCACCACGACCGCCACCAGGCCATGCGCGTCGCACTCCGCCGCTGCGGCCCCGCCGTGCTCGCCTCGGCCGGCACCATCGCCGTCGGCCTCGCCTGCCTGGCCTTCGCCGACGTCAACTCCTCGCGCTCGCTCGGCCTGGTCGGCGCGGTCGGCGTCTGCTGCGCCTTCCTCGCCATGGTCACCGTGCTGCCCGCGCTGCTGGTGATCGCCGGCCGCTGGGTGTTCTGGCCGTTCGTCCCGCGGCACGGCGCCGCGCCCCGCCGCGACCGCACCCCCTGGGCGACGATCGCCGCCGCCGTGGCCCGCCGCCCGCGCCGCGCCTGGCTGGTCTCGCTCGGCGTCACCGGCGCCCTGGCCGCGTGCGCGTTCGGCATCTCGCTCGGCCTCGACCAGGCCGAGACGTTCCAGGACGAGCCGGAATCGGTGGTCGCCCAGGAACGCATCGCCGCGCACTACCCGTCGGGCGCGTCCGACCCGGCCGACGTGGTCACCCGCGCCGACGGCGACCGGCTGGCGAAGGTCAGGGCCGCGGCGGACGGGGTGCCCGGCGTGGCCAGCGTCGGCCAGCCGCAGGACACCGTACGCAGTGGCGGCCACGCGCTGGCCACCTTCTCCGTCGTCCTGGCGGACGCCCCCGACAGCGAGGCGGCCAAGGACACCGTCGCCGCGCTGCGCACCGCCGTGCACGCGGTCGACGGCGCACACGCCCGGGTCGGCGGCACGACCGCGCAGACGCTCGACACCCAGCGGGCCGCCGACCGCGACCTGACCGTCGTCATCCCGATCGTGCTGCTGGTCGTCCTGGCCGTACTGGTCTGGCTGCTGCGCGCGCTGGTCGCCCCGCTCCTGCTGCTGGCCACCGTCGTCGTCTCGTACGTCGCCGCGCTCGGCGCCTCCCATCTGCTCTTCGAGTACGTCATGGACTTCGCGGCGATGGACTGGTCGACCCCGCTGATGGGCTTCGTGTTCCTGGTCGCGCTCGGCATCGACTACAACATCTTCCTGATGACCCGGGTCCGCGAGGAGACCGCACGGCTCGGCCACGCCCGCGGCGTCATTGCCGGGCTGGTCGGCACCGGTGGCGTGATCACCTCGGCCGGCGTGGTGCTCGCCGCGACGTTCGCGGTCTTCGCCGTCCTCCCGCTGGTCACCATGGCGCAGCTCGGCGTACTGGTCGGGGTCGGCGTCCTCCTGGACACCTTCCTGGTCCGCACCGTCCTCGTCCCGGCCCTCACCCTGTCCATCGGCCCCGCGGTCTGGTGGCCGGGCGCCCTCAGCCGCACGGCGGGGACGACCGTGGATACGACCGTGGCGGCGGCCACCGGCACGACCACCGGTACGGAACGGGGCGCGGCGAAGGACACGGCGGCGAGTACGACCACGGCTCACGGGGACGACCGCGGGTAGGGAAGGGGACGCGGCAGCGGGTACGCGGTGGGCCCGGCCACCGCCGCAACCAGCCCGACCACCGCCACCCGCGCCCCCCCCCCCGGGGCGCGGGCCGCCCCCGACCCCCCCCCGGCCCGCCCCGCCCCCCCCGCCCCCGCCCCCCCCCGCGGCCCGGGGGGGGGCCCCCCCGCCCCCGCCCCCCCCCCCCCCCGGGCCCCGGCCCCCCCCCCCCCCCCCCCCCCCCCCCCGCCGGGGGCGCGCCCCCCCCCCCCCCCCCCCCCCCCCCCCGCCCCCCCCCCCCCCCCCCCCCCGCCCCGTACCGCCAGCCGGACAGCCGAGCCGCCGCCCGCCGCCCGGTGCGAGGATGCGGCAAGACGCCGCCGGAGGAGCGCGTTCCACCGGCCGGCTCCGTACCGCACTGGATGGGGTGAGCGCACCATGGCGCAGAAGGTGGCCGTGCTCGGCACGGGAAAGATCGGCGAGGCGCTGCTCAGCGGAATGCTCCGCGGCGGCTGGCCCCCCGCACAGCTACTGGTCACCGCCCGCCGCCCGGAACGCGCCGCCGAGCTGCGCCTGCGGCACGGCGTCGAAGCGGTCAGCAACATCGAGGCGGCCGAGGTCGCCGACATCCTCATCCTCACCGTCAAGCCGCAGGACATGGGCGTACTGCTGGACGAACTGGCCCCGCACCTGCCCACCGACCGGCTGGTCATCTCGGGCGCGGCCGGCATCCCGACCGCCTTCGTCGAGGAGCGGCTGCCCGCCGGCACCCCGGTCGTCCGCGTCATGACCAACACGCCGGCCCTGGTCGACGAGGCCATGTCGGTCATCTCGGCCGGCAGCCACGCCACCGAGACCCACCTGGCCCACACCGAGGAGATCTTCAACGGCGTCGGCAAGACGCTCCGCGTCCCCGAGTCCCAGCAGGACGCCACCACCGCACTCTCCGGCTCGGGCCCGGCGTACTTCTACTACCTGGTCGAGGCCATGACCGATGCCGGCATTCTGCTCGGCCTGCCCCGCGACAAGGCCCACGACCTGATCGTGCAGGCCGCGATCGGCGCCGCCGTGATGCTCCGCGACAGCGGCGAACACCCGGTGAAGCTCCGCGAGAACGTCACCTCGCCCGCCGGCACCACCATCAACGCCATCCGCGAACTGGAGAACCACGGCGTACGGGCCGCCCTCATCGCCGCCCTGGAAGCGGCCCGCGACCGCAGCCGCGAACTGGCCTCGGGCACCTGACACCCGCAGCGAACGGGGCCGCCGCCGCAACGCAGCAGGCGGGGCCGCCTCCCTGTTGAAGGGGGCCCAACAAGGGGAGGCGGCCCCACCCGGGCGGTTCAGGCCGGCGGCAGCAGCCCCACCGCCGCGTACGCCGCGTCCACCCGCGGTCTGGCCATCGCCCCGGCCCGCGCCGCCCCCTCCCGCAACACGGCGTCCACCCGCTCCGGCTCCGCACACAGCGCCGCATGCCGCTCCCGCACCGGCCGCAACAGCTCCACCACGGCATCGGCCACGTCCCGCTTCAACGCCCCGTACGAGGCGTAGCCGCCCGCGAGCTCCGCCGGCTCGCCCCCCGTACAGGCGGCCAGCAGATCGAGCAGGTTGGCCACCCCGGGCTGCTCCACCCGGTCGTACGTCACCTCGGACCCGCTGTCGGTCACGGCCCGCATGACCTTCTTCCGCACCACGTCAGGCTCGTCCAGCAGGTAGACGATCCCGCTGGTCTCGGCGTGCGACTTGCCCATCTTCGCGGCCGGGTCCTGGAGGTCCATCACCCGCGCGGCCACCGCGGGCACCACCGCCCGCGGCACCGTGAACACCGCCCCGTACCGCTGGTTGAACCGCCGCGCGAGGTCCCGCGTCAGCTCCACGTGCTGCGCCTGGTCGTCCCCCACGGGCACCTCGTGCGTCCCGTACGCCAGGATGTCGGCCGCCATCAGCGCCGGATAGGTGAGCAGCGAAAGCCGCACGCTCCCGCCCCGCGCCGCCTCCCGCGTGGACTTCTCCTTGTACTGGATCATCCGCCGCATCTCGCCGTCCGCGGCCACGCACTCCATCAGGTACGAGAGCCGGGCGTGCTCGTCGACGTGGCTCTGCACGAACACCGTGCACCGCCCGGGGTCGAGCCCGGCCGCCAGCAGCAGCGTCGCCGCCTGCCGACTGAGCCGCCGCACCCGCGCCGGGTCGTGCTCCACGGTCAGCGCGTGCAGGTCCACCACGCAGAACAGCGCATCGGCCCGGTACTGATCCACCTCGGCCCACCGCCGCACCGCCCCCAGGTAGTTCCCCAGGGTCAGGTGCCCGGTCGGCTTCACCCCACTGAAGATCCGTACGTACGGCCCGGCCTCCGGGCCCGCCGGGTCCAGGCGGGCTTCCCCGGCCTCGCCCCGCTGCTCCACCCTCAGGTGCTCCGTCATCTCTGGTGTTCTCCCACCGGATCGGAGCCGCCCCCCCACGACCGGGGGGACCGAGGCGGAGCCTCGACCACGCAGAACGGCCGCCGGAAGCGGCGGCCGTTGGTCTGCGCGTACGCGTATGAGCAGGGCCGCCCTCAGGCGGCCCGCCACTCATGGTGAACGCGCGCGGTCATGGAGCCGACGGTACTCCTGCACTCCCCGAACGAGGGACCCCTCGGCGGGTTTGAAGCTCGCCAAAGCGTCATGTAGTGTTCTCCGGGTTGCCGCGCAGTCCACGTGGACATCGCGACGACACCCTCGCGCCGCACCGGCGGCACACCACTACTGCACGGCCCCTTATCGGGATGGATTTCGGCATGCCGGAATTCGGTTCGGAAGCTTCGATTATGAAGCTG